>JAUXBD010000117.1 GCA_030619585.1 Desulfobacteraceae bacterium | reverse complement strand
TGGACGGTGAGGTACAGATAGTTAAAAACAAAAAAAAGCTTACTGTTCTTAAGAGAAGAGGTGAAGTTTTTGGAGAGATGGGTGCAATTGACGGTTCCCCCAGGTCAGCAACGGTATATGCTGTTAAAAATACAACCTGCCTTGCAACAGATAGCTTTTATATTGAAAAACTCGCAGGTCAGGAGAAGATAGCCTTTGGCTATATAATATACAAAATATTTGCAGAAATACTGGCAGTACGCCTTAGAACATCAAATAGGGAATTGCTCAAAGTCAGCACGAAGTGGGGTTTTAGAAACATTTTTGCGAAAATTCTGCCTTCATATAGTTAGCTATATAATGTCCATGAAAAATCATCTGCCCGGGTTCATTTTTTATTCAACATTTCACGAATTTTTTTGAGCGTATCAGGATCACAGTTGTTGAGCATGGTCTTTACTTCATCTTTTTCTGATGGTTTTTTAATACCTTCCGTGTCAACTTTCAGTATTCCACAGATGGCTTTGACCAGGCTTGCAGGCGTTACAGGTTTTTCCAGGATGTGTTTTGGCCCTTTGCCTGCGTCAAAGGCCTTAAACTGTTCGATACCGTCTCCTCCCATTTCATCACTGGCATGAGCGGTAATAACAATTACGGGCATTTTGGAACTTTCTTTGATTTTTCTCAGTCTGCGTAAAACCTGAACTCCGGACAACCCCGGCATAATCATATCAAGGGTCATTAAATCCGGCGGATTGGTTTTAATTATTTCCAGAGCTTCTTCGCCGTTTTTAGCTGTTTCCACATTAAAACCAGCATCCTCAATACACGCTGAAATAAAGTTACGCACATCCGGTTCATCATCAACGATCAATATTGTTTTATCTGATGCCTTTGCCATCTTATACAACTCCTTTTTTATTAAATGCGTGTTGGGTAGTTTAACTCATTTAAGCGTATAGTAAAAAATTTGGCAATACTAATTTTCTTGACCGATTATCCGATTTCCGGTTTCTCCATTACCTCGTACATAATATCACTGATAAACTTAACATGCATGTCTAGTTTATAACCTAAAACAATATCCTCCATGCCGCTGTGGCAGTTATGACAGGGTGTAATAAGTATCTCAGCGCCGGTGTCAGCGCACTGTTTTGCTTTAACCCGGTTATTGGCCACGCGCTTATTTTTAAACGGAGGACCACAGTTAATAACACCGCCGCCCGCGTTACAGCAGTAATTGTGTTCGCGGTTCGGGTGCATCTCTCTGAAATCTTCGCAAAGTTCATTTATTACGTAACGAGCTTTTTCATGAAGCCCCCGTCCTCTCACAACATTGCACGGATCATGAAGCGTCACCGATTTTTTATACTTTTCTTTAACTTTTATTTTTCCTGTGGTTAAAAGTTCATAATAAAACTCAATGGCATGCACCATCGGTACGGGCGGCATCGCCCATGACAGCCAGCGGTTGCCCATATCATAAACTGAACGAAAAGCATGACCGCATTCTCCCATGACAATCCTTTTAACTTTGAGCCTTTGAGCCGCCTCAAAATGAAATCTTTTATTTCGGCCCATAATTTCATTGTCACCGGTATACATGGCCATATCACTGTTATCCCACCCTGGAAAAGACGGCATTGTCCAGTTAAGCCCGGCAACATTGAAAATATATGCAGCCTGGTAGATAAGACCTGCCAGAAACTTGGGTTCAGGGCCTATAACAGAATACATAAAATCGGCCCCTTCCTTATCAAGAGGAATTCTTAGATTGGGCATCTCTTCCCGGGCGTCCTCTTCCTGCCACTGCAGAGTGTCGATCCACTCATCCTCTTTTACCCACATCTGGTTCTGCGTAACAGCATGGCTGTGGGCAGTGTCCTGGATGTAGAGAGGTGTCACGCCGCAAAGATGGCAGATTCTTCTTACTACCAGCATAATATAAGCCGGATCTATTCCAAAGGGGCAGTACATGGCGCATCGTTTGCAGGCATTACATTCTGTTGAAGCTATTTCCGATGCATCTCTGATAAACGCAGGCGTCACTTTTCCGCCTTTTTTCAGGATCACACTCATTGTGCGTTTTACTTTTCCGGCAGGAGAGAACTTGGGATCACGGTCCCTGGAAAGATACGCATGGCAGGCATCTGAACACAGCCCACAGTGCACGCATGTTTCAACATATGCTTTGAGCCGGGCGCCTGTTTCACCTGACATTACCTGGTCTATTACATTTTCAATTCTATCCTGAGTGAGCTTTTCCATGCCCTTATCAAGCCCATCATCAATAATTTTATCCTCAACTTTTATAACAGGTAAAACCATCTATATCCTCCCTTTTTCAATTTACAATGAACAGCCGTCTGAGCATTGATATTACCAGTCTCTCGCATGTCTTATGTTCCCGAATTCCGATCCGATATACGCTCTCGTAAATACGGCATAAAGCATATGGCTGAGGCGGGTAAACGGTATGGCAACCAGCACAATTTCTCCTGAAAGAATATGAAGAATCAGCCAAAAACGGTAATTGCAGTACTGCTGGTCGGCAAAAAAGCCTGTAATAAACGGCGCAGCCGCTATTGCGAGGAGAACGAAGTCAGATGGCGTTGTCACATATTTTACTTCCCTCAGCACCAGCCTTCGAAGAAGGAAAACTACGCAGCACGTGATAACAATCAGAGTTACAGTATCAGCAAGGCCGTCCGGCAAAGTCCACCAGCTTATACCCCACGCGTCGTTAAATAGAATAACATGAGCACCAAGGAAAAGAGGCATTATTACAAGGCCTATATGAAATAAAAAAGTGGTAACAGTCATCACAGGATGCTTTCTCCAGTTTAAAGAAGCAAAAGGAATAATCCAGTGAATTATGGATCTCAGGCTGTATTTAAAACTCATAATGGTATATATGAATTTTTCTTTTTTATTAACCAGAGAGAACAATCGATATATCCTGTAAATACTTCCGCAGATAAACACTATAAAGGCAACCCATACCAGCGGACCGCTTACGAAATTATAAAGGCTGTTAAAATCATCCATTTATTTTATTCCCCTTTTTAACTCTAAAATTCACTTACAGGTACAATCCTTCTATAATATTTGCCGTCCTCAACGGTTCTGCAGAGGATTTTACTCCCGTCCGGGCTGAAAACAGGATCCCATACTTCGTCACACATACGGTTCCAGATTTTATTATTCAGAGCAAAGGTGCGTTTTCCGTCTTTTTCAATTTTTACGATAACATCTTTACTGTCGGGACTGAACACAGGCTTCCATATCATATCAAACTCACTGTTCCATACTTTCCCATCCACAACAATTTTGTAAATCTGATTTTCAGTACCTATGCAGGCAACCCTGGAACTGTCAGGGCTGAAAACAGCATCAGTAACCATATCACCGAATGTGACACCCCAGGCTTTTCCATCCACAGCCACGGTCCACCTGCCGAATTCAGTAGCAACAATTGCCGCAAGTTTGTTGCCATCAGGACTGATTTTTTGATGCCAGACCTGTGCGAACCGGCTGTCCCAGATAATATTGCCGTCTTCTGCGATGGTCCATCCTTCGGCAGTTCTAACAGGAGAAACAACAGTACCTTTTTCAGGGTGAAAAATCGGCTCCCATACACATCCGAATGTCTGCTCCCAGGGTTGGCCGTCTACAACGATTGTGTAATCATAAAGATTCAAACGAACTTCAGCGGCAAGTTTAGATCCATCAGGACTGAAGGACATGTTCCATACATTTACAAAATTTTTATCCCAAGCATCACCGTTTACTGCGGCAGTATAGCATCCTTTCTGGAACTTGAATACTTCAGCCTGTCCTAAAGGCACGGTCTGAACAGTAGCTGCGGTATTTTCACCGCCAGGGCTCAACGCCATGCATGTGATGAAACCAAAGGAGTTTTCCCAGGGGACACCATCTTTGACCATCATATACTCGCCTTCCTGTTGGGCGGCCGCGGCAATGGTTTTGCCGTCTTCACTAAACCTCATGTCCCATACAAAGTCGTAGCTTTCTTCCCACGGTTCGCCGTCTGCGACAACTGTCCATGCCGAATCCATGGAAGCAATGACTGTAAGACGTCCATCCGGCGAAAATCTTAAACACCATGCTTTCTCAAAAGGCGCTTCAATTTCCCATGCCTTGCCGTTTTCACATACATTGAATTCCGCTTCATCAGTGTTGACAATAGCGGCTACTTTTTCTCCATCAGGACTGGCATAAGGTTCTTCAACCCAGTTATACGAGGCTTTCCATTCATTAATATCAGAAACAAGTTTTTCACCTGTTGTCCAGTCCCAGTTTACTGAATCTACCATACAGCCTCCTTAAATATTTACTTTACGGAAATAGCTACCGTTTTTTTCATATGTCTGTTTTACCCTTAAGGACTATTCTTCATCTGTTTGCGTAAGAAAAAACCAGAAACAGACAACACAGATTAAAGACAGGCCCATGATAATGTAGGAAATGCTTTCAGTATGAAGCATATATTCCTGAAGAGTATAAAGTGTTTCTTTCATTTATAAATCACCTCAATTTTTAATGACGTTCCTTGAAATCCGGATGTTCGTAAAAAACCGGCATCCATGTAGCAATAAATCTGAAAACAAGCATCAGGCATGTCACCATAAAGATGGAAAGGGCGATCTCCATCCAGCTGGGAATATATCGCTCCTCAAGCGGGAGATGCCAGTTAAAAGCGATCATGCATACATTCAGCCTGTTTAAAACAATTCCGATAACCGTCCATAAAGCGGTAAATTTTATTAACCCTATATTCTTATCACGTGATCCTATACTGTAAAGAAAGCAGGGTAACGCGACAAATCCCAGCAGTTCGACCAGAAACCATATACCGTATGGTGTGCCGAGCAAATGCCAGTTGTTACCGGCAGCAACACCCATAATTTTTATGACAAAATAACCGAACAGTACTAAAGCCGCTGCTTTTGCGTATCCCAAAACAAGGGGGTTGTGTTCCTCAAGATAGGTTTTATCCATTTTATGATGGAGGGCCTTGTGTGAAAGGGTGCCCTCAAATATCACCATGGAAAGACCGGCTATCACGCTGGACACAAAGAAGAATACGGCAATATATGGTGAATACCAGAGCGGGTGAAGCTTTGAAGGCGCTATCAGAAAAAGAGCGCCAAGTGACGACTGGTGGAGGGTGGAGAGAACAACACCGAATATTGTAAGCACCAGAGTCACTTTTACTGCTATATCCCGCGCCTTTTTAAGGCCAAGCCATTCAAGAGGGATCGGAGTAAACTCAAGAAAAAGAACGATAAGATAAAGAAGAACGCATAAACCCACTTCAAACAGGAGTGACGTCGTCCCCTGCTGAACAATGAACGGATATGCCATCATAAGACGATCCGGCCTGCCCACATCGTAAAGAAGGGAGACAAGTACCGTAGCATAACCAAGAAAAGCTGTAAGTATGGCCGGTCTCACCGCGGAATGATATTTTTTCATTCCAAAAAGATAACATGCCGCTGAAGTAGTATATCCGCCTGCAGCAAGCGCGACACCGCACATAAGGTCAAAGCCTATCCACATTCCCCATGGCTGGGAGTCGGAAAGATTGGTCACAGCGCCAAGACCTTTCGTAAATCTTAGTACCGTGAGAACAAGCCCGACAATTACAATTATGCCGGAGATAATATTAAACGGTGTAAACAAAGTTTTATTATCAGCAACTGCACTTTCGTCAACCGCAATAATTCCGTCAGCTGCGGTGGTTTTTTGTTCAGACATCAG
>JAUXBD010000245.1 GCA_030619585.1 Desulfobacteraceae bacterium | reverse complement strand
TTTTAATTAATTTATCCGCGTAAATCTGCGTCCAATAAAAATATAATTGGTCAATATCATTATAAATAAAATGGGATTTCCTATACCTTTGAATTAATTTTTCAAAAAAAGGAATTATTATGACAACAAAACCTTTAGAGACTATGTTTTCGCCGATTAAAATAGGATCCATGGAAGTAAAAAACCGTTTTGTAATGGCTCCCATGGCAACCGCCTTTTGTACTCCGGACGGCTTTGTAACACAGCAACTGATAGATTATTATGGGGCCCGTGCAAAAGGCCAGACAGGTCTAATAATTACCGAGGTGGTAAGTGTAGTAGGCACTTCATCATATATGCCCCACCAGATGACTTTATGCGATGACAAATATATTCCAGGTTTGAAACAGTTGACAGATGAGATCCATTCCCATGGAGGGAGAATAGCGCCCCAGATTATCCACGGCGGTGGGGAAAACTGGGAAATATTGAGCGGACATAAATCCGTGGGGCCCTCTACTGTTCTTTCACGCGGCATGGGTGAGGTTCCAGTTGAACTAAGCATAGAGGAGATCGAAAAGATAATTGAACAATTTGGCGATGCTGCCAAACGGGCAAGAGAAGCCGGATTCGATTGCGTGGAGCTGCACGCAGCCCATGCCCATCTGCTGTTGGGCGCTTTTATGTCGCCGCTTCGAAACAAAAGATTTGACGAATACGGCGGATCAATAGAGGCAAGGCTCACGCTTCCCCTTAAAGTAATAAAAAACATTAAGAAAAAAGCAGGAGAAGACTACCCCATCATATTGAGGACATCCGGTGATGAACTTCTTGACGGAGGAAGAACCCTGCAAGAGACCCAGTACATCATCCCCATTTTAGCTGATGCAGGAATTGACGCCTTTCATATTTCCGGCGGTGTATACCCGGACCAATTCTGGCGAATAATTCCTCCCATGGGCACGCCCATGGCTTCAAACGTTCCCTATGCAGCTGCCGTAAAAGAGGTCACTGATCTGCCGGTAATAGCCGTGGGAAGAATCCATAGTCCGCGACTTGCAGAACACATTGTCAAAAGAGGTCAGGCAGATATGATTGCAATGGGAAGGCCGCTTCTTGCCGACCCTGATCTTCCTAAAAAAGCACAGGAGGGCAAATTTGACGATATTACTCCGTGCATATCATGCGGCATTGGTTGCGTACAGACACGAAAAGAAATGAATCCCATGACATGCCTGATGAATCCAACCATGGGAAAGGAAGGCGAACCAACCATTGAACCTGCAAAAAAACCGAAAAAAGTGATGGTTGTCGGCGGCGGCCCTGGTGGGCTATCCGCGGCACGTATGGCCTCTTTGCGTGGGCATGATGTCACAATTTACGAGAAAACATCCAAACTGGGAGGGCAGTTCAGGATTGCGGCAGTTCCCCCTTTTAAACAAGATATTGCCATCGGTCTCAAACACCTGGTGAATCAGGCAAAGAAAACAGAGGTTAAGATAGAGTATAACACAGAAGTTACAAAAGAGTTTGTGGAAAATAAAAAGCCTGATGCTGTCATTCTTGCCACAGGCTCAGTACCGTTTGTTCCCGGAGACATTCCAGGTATTGACAAGGAGATTGTTGTAGGGGTCGATGAGCTGCTTGACGGCCATCCTGCCCAGGGATGCCGCAATATCATCGTTCTTGGAGGTGGAATGGCAGGAGGAGAAATTGCGGATTTCCTAGCTGACAGGGGTGACAACCTTGCTATACAGCGAAAATCAGTAACCATCGTAACCAAAAAAGATGATGTGGCTCTGAACTTGCTTCAGGAAGCAAGAGCTTTGTTGATGCAAAGGCTTCGCAATAAAGACGTAAAGCTGCTTACCCGAACCGAAACCAAAAAGATCCTTGATGATGGAGTTGTATTGTCTCGCAATGGAGAGGATTTGACAATTAACAATGTTGATTGTGTCGTTATAGCCAGAGGAGTAAAAAAACTGGAAAATCTCAGCAGTAAGATTGAAAATATTGTTCCTGAAATTTATGTGATAGGCGATGCCAAAGAACCGAGATATGCCCTGCAAGCTATTGCCGAAGGGTATGATGCCGGATGTAAGATATAAGGAGTGGAGATTTACAATGAGTGATTTACAAAGGGTTATAGAAATTGAAAAAACCCTGATTGATCCGGGAGGATTTTTTGAACTTGAAGAGGCAGAGGTACTTGGAGAGACCATGCAGGTTTTTAAAAACCGCGCTCCTTCTTTACGGGCTCTGCTTGAAAGTTCAAAGGGGTTTGCAGATAAAGAGTATATAATCCATCAAGACCGCAGGATTACTTATGCTCAGCATTATAAAGCGGTTTTAAGTATGGCCCGGGCCTTAAAAGAAAAATACAATGTAAAAAAAGGCGATCGTGTGGCGATTCTTTCAGCCAACAATCCGGAATGGATAATTACCTTTTGGGCAACTATAAGCCTTGGAGCCATTGCAGTCGGGATGAACGGATGGTGGGTTGCAGATGAAATTTTATATGGACTCAATGATTCAAAGCCCAATGTCCTTGTGGGAGATGACCGGCGTATGGCAAGGCTTGAAGGCATTGACATTCCTGTGCCTGTTGTAAGTATTGAAAAAAATTTTGAAAAACTATTGGACGACTATACTGACGCAGCCCTGAGCACCGAACCTATTGACGAAGATGATCCTGCCTGTATCCTTTATACCAGCGGAACCACAGGCCGCCCCAAAGGTGTTTTAAACTCCCACCGCAATATTATCGGAGTGCTTAACATTTTCATGTTTCAAGGGTTGCGCAATATAATGATCAGAGACATTGCTCCGCCCGAAGCGCCTGCCAGCATGGTAACAAGCCCTTTGTTTCATGTATCAGGTCTCTATTCAGGTGCTTTGGTAGCCCTTGCCTCCGGGATAAAAACCGTATGGATGGCCGGACGTTTTGATCCTGTCAAGGCCATGGAACTTATACAAAAGGAAAAAATAACCGGATGGGGGCCCATGGGCACCCTTGCTTATCGCTTTGTCAACCATCCGGATGTGAAAAAATATAATCTTTCCAATATTACAACTATAGGCTCAGGCGGTGCGCCCATGGCAAAAGAGCTTCAGGACAAAATCCGTGAGGTTTTCCCGAATGCAAGTGACAGCGCGGCACTTGGCTATGGTTCAACCGAATGTACTGCCCTTGTATCCATTAATTTCGGCGAGGAGTTTAAACAAAAGCCCCATTCATCCGGACGCCCCCTGCCAACCATGCAGATAGAGATAAGAGATATCAACGGCAATAACGTGGGAAAAAACGTCCACGGAGAGATATTTGTAAGGGGCCCGCTGGTTATGCTTGGTTACTGGCAAAAAACCCAGGAAACAAAAAATACTGTTTTTGAGGGAAGGTGGCTCAGCACCGGCGATATCGGTATGATAGATGATGACGGTCACATTATAATTAACGCCCGCGCCCGGGATATGATTCTGCGGGGCTCTGAGAACATCTACCCCATAGAGATCGAGCTGCGTCTTTCCGCACACCCAAAAGTAGCTGAGGCAGCTGTTGTGGGAGTAGAACACGAGGAACTGGGCCAGGAGGTAAAGGCAATTGTGGTGCCTATGCCCGGCATGACACTTAACACCGACGAACTTTCTACCTGGGTGGCAGAAGCTCTTGCATATTTCAAGGTGCCTGCCCACTGGGAAATACGTAATGATACTCTTCCCCGCAATGCCGTGGGTAAGCTTTTAAAACATGTGCTTGTGGGAGAAGCGACTAACCCGTTCCAAGAGTAGTAAAACCGATAAACAACAAAAAGTTAATCTGCCAAAAAAAGAAGTCGGATCGTAGCCATGTCGTT
>JAUXBD010000314.1 GCA_030619585.1 Desulfobacteraceae bacterium | reverse complement strand
TCTTCCTAAGACCGCTTGGCCTCCGACTTTGCAGGAGTATGACTCAAGGATAAAGATAGATTCAATAGCAACTGTTGAAAGTCCGACTCTTATAGGCGATGAATATGTTTCTATTAAACCGGGTAGTAAAGATGCCCTGATCATCTCAGAAGGTGGGGTAATACCTTCCGAAGAGAAAAGATCAATAAATGATTTCATTAGTGAGTTTGAAGTGGAAAAGACCTCAAAAATGTTTATTAAAGCTCTTCAAAATATCTCGGCCATAACCAAAGATCTCAGAGATCCGCAAGGGCCGTTATTTGGAACGCTGGATAATTTACACAGGATTGTTGGGGACATACAGGAAGGTAAGAGAGTAGAGAAGATTCTTGAAAATGTGAAAAAAGCCACAGAAAAAACCCCTGATACAGTTGAGATGTTAAATGAAAATCTTGCTGAATTAAAGCAGATATTAGAAGACACTAAAGAGAGTGTCAGCCTCCTTAAGGTAACTTTAAAAAACATTGAAGAGGGTAGCCACGATATCCCCCGTGTTACAGAATCAACAAAAAAGGGAGTTCAGGAGATACGTGATGCCGTAGAGAATATAGATAAAGTCGTTCAATCTGCCCAAAAAAGTTTTCTCATAAAATCTAACATCCCTCCTGATACACAGTTGGAGAATATTGACGCAGGTCTGAGGTGAAGGCAGGTTAACCGAATCCGGCAAAGCGTTCAGTGGGAAAAAGTGTTGGAGGTTAGAGGATTGAGAATAAAAGATAGCGGTTAACAAGGTTCTACCCTATAACCTAAAGCGAACTATAATATTCGATCATTTTGGAGTAGACTGGAGTGTAATTTGGCAGTATCGCAAAAAACGTTCGATCATAAGGCTTGGCCTGTCTTCTTTTTGGTCCTGTGGCTATTATACGGGCAAAATCTTTTTGCCAAAACAGCATTAGATATAGAAGGGCTCGCAGGTGAAAAAGATGCTGTTCTTATCTCCGATCATCAAGGCAAGATTCTATTTTCCAAGAATGCCCACAACAAGCTTGTCCCTGCCTCCATATTGAAGATATTTACATCAATATTGGCATTTGAAACCCTTGGGGATGATTACAGGTTTGTGACCGATCTTATAATTGATAATGGCTATAACCTGAAAATCAAAGGCTACGGCGACCCCCTTCTTATATCAGAGACTTTGAGTGTGATTGCATGGGAGATGAAATCAAGGCTTGAAAAGCTTGAGATTAAAAACAGTTTCAACGATATTGTCCTTGATGATTTATATTTTGAAAGTCCCATAATAATACCGGGAAGGCAGCTGTCTTTGCAGCCTTATGATGCGCCAAACAGTGCATTGTGCGTTAACTTTAATACTGTATATTTCAAGCGTACAAAAAATGGCTCCTATATTAGCGCCGAACCCCAGACGCCTCTTTTGCCGTTTGTATTAAACAGGATAACAGCATCACGACTTGAAAAGGGAAGGATCCTGCTTTCCGGCAAAGATGGTGATGCTGCCCTTTATGCAGGGCATCTTTTTAAGTATTTCCTGGAAAAAGAAGGACTTCAGTTTAAGGGTATTGTGAAAATTAGAAGGGACAAGGGCCCTGTAGAAAAGCTTGTTTACAGACATGTCTCAAAGTTTTCTCTAAAAGAGGTCGTGTCAAAACTTCTTGATTTTTCAAATAATTATATTGCAAACCAGGTGCTTCTTGCTTGCGGGGCAAAGGCATTCGGCCCTCCCGGGACTCTGGAAAAAGGAACGCTTGCAGCATCAAATTTTGCAAGAGATGTGCTTGAGCTTGAAGATATAAAAATTGTTGAAGGGTCGGGGATATCAAGAGAAAACAAGATATCTGCAAACCAGATGTTAAAAATTTTAGAGTGTTTTGAGCCACATCACACTCTAATGCGGCATACAGGAAGAAAGTATTTTAAGACAGGCACATTAAACGGCGTAAGTACCCAGGCAGGCTATATTAAAACTAAAAGAGGTGAGCTTTACCGGTTTGTTGTAATTTTAAACACAAAAGGCAAGTCTGCTGAGAAGATTGTGAAAAAGATTATGGGGGATTTAAGGATTTAAGAATTGGAGAATTGAGGGATTGAAGGATTTAAGAATTGAGGGATTTAAGGATTGAAAGATTTAGGAATAAAATTAATAAATTAGAATTAGGTAGAATTCCTTTAATTCCTAAATTCTTCAATTCTTCAATCCCCTAATTCCTCATTTTGGTTTTTCTCCGCTTGTGATAAATGCATATGCACTGTGGTTGTGAATGGACTCAAAATTTTCAACACTCACAGAGAACCATGTTATGTTGTTGTCATCCATGAGCGAGTCTGCAATATCCCGCACAATATCTTCGACAAATTTAGGGTTGTTAAATCCCCTTTCAGTTACCTCCTTTTCATCAACACGCTTAAGAACTGAGTACACATCGCAGGATGCTGCTTGTTCAACTATTTTTACCAGGTCTTCTATCCATATGAATTTATTAAACCTGGCGCTAAGCCTCACATCCCCGCGCTGATTATGCGCACCCACATCACTGATCTCTTTAGAACAGGGGCACACTGAAGAGATGGGAACAAATACCTCCAGGACAATATCTGTTTTTCCATCTTTTTCACTTGCCCCTACCATTCTGCATGTGTAATCCATCAGTCCTGACGCACCGCTTATAGGGGCTTTCTTCTCGATAAAGTAGGGGAAGGTCACTTCAATATGGGATGAAGCAGCATTTAAATGCGTTTTCATCTGCTCTAGTATAACTGAAAATGATTTTAAGGAAACTTCCGGGCGAAACAGGTGGAGCATCTCGACAAAACGGCTCATGTGTGTGCCTTTGTTCTCATGGGGAAGGTCAACATACATGTTAATAGATGCAACTGTCTGCTGAAATCCGTTCTGTCTGTCAAGAACCGTAATGGGATACCTAAGACTCTTTATGCCGACTTTATCTATGGGTATATTCCGCTGGTCGCGCTGCTGGTAGGCGGATGGCTGTATTACAAAACCCTGTCCGAGAAGGGCCCGGAGATCACCATCAGTTTTGAGACCGCCGAGGG
>JAUXBD010000305.1 GCA_030619585.1 Desulfobacteraceae bacterium | reverse complement strand
GAATATAATGCCTGTTCTTGTACCGGGTTTTTCGGCGGTCAATACCGATTCTTCGATCTTTGCCGGATCTTATCTCCGGCGTGTAATCGGAAAATGAGAATTGACGCCTGTTGGTTTCTGAGCGCCGACCCCCGTTGTCTGCTGCAACTTTATGCCTCATCAGGCAACCCCTCTTGTGGTTTATGTGTTAAATACGCGTAGAGATCTAAAATGTGCTACTCGATGGCACTCTGGAAGGCTTTTCAGTTTTTCAAATATTGTAATAGATTTTATGTGCCATTGCAATCAAAAAACCACTTTATTAGCCATGGGTGCAATTACATGCGTTAGACTTTACGGCCTTGATTACAAGGCAGCATGGTCATTCCATGTGACACGCGGACAAGTGGTTTGTTTCAGTATGGCCTGATTTTTGACACAGCCTGGGTTCCTCTTTTTTACACACACCTGATGCAATAGGACAGCGGGCACGAAACCGGCATCCTTTAAAAAAGGATGAAGAGGAGACGGGATCTCCCTTAAGGACAACTCTTTTTTTCGCTTTCTCCCTATCAGGGTCAGGCATTGGGATCGCTGAAAATAAAGCTTTAGTGTATGGATGTAGTGGATCTGTGAATACATCCTCAGTTGGGCCAAGTTCCACGATTTTCCCAAAATACATCACAGCCGTGCGGTTTGTGATATGCCTGACAACAGAAAGGTCGTGGGATATGAACATCATCGTTAGACAATACTTTTGTGTTAGACTGGTTAGAAGGTTGAGGATCTGTGACTGAATAGACACGTCAAGTGCCGAGACCGGCTCATCTGCAATGACCAGAGTCGGTCTTAAGGCAAGAGCTCGTGCAATGGCAACCCTCTGCCTTTGGCCGCCTGAAAATTCATGCGGATACTTTTTTATGTGTAAAGGGGCCAGGCCCACTTCTTCCATTAATGCTGCTACTTTTTCATGCAGGCCTGATTTTTTGGCCCTGCCATGAAAAGCAAGAGGTTCGGTCAGTGTGTCAAAAACAGTCATCCTAGGATTAAGTGATGAATATGGGTCCTGGAATATCATTTGAAATTTTGGCCGCATCTTTTTTAGCTTTCTTCCAGACAGATCATTCAAGACATGGCCGTCAAATTCAATATAACCGGAAGTAATTTTTTCAAGCTGCATTATGCTTCGCCCAAGTGTGGATTTTCCACAGCCGGACTCTCCCACAAGCCCAAGCACATCTCCCCTTTGAAGTTCAAGGGTCACGTTGTCCACTGCTTTCACGATGCTTTTGATCCTTTTGAAAATCAGTCCTTCGTAAACCGGAAAATAGGTTTTTAATTTTTTTATTTTTAAAAAAACTTTATCCATTGAATGCGCCCTGAAATCAAGTGCTTGCGAAAGGGTTTTCGTTCATTTGTCTGGATCACGATAATTATAATAAGGATTATCATCATCACAGACAGGTCAAAAGTGCTGGGAAAATTCTGTCTTTATTACCTGGTTTATCTGCTTACCTATTGTAATTCCCGTGTCAATAAACTGCGGACCATATTTTTTGCCTGTCTGGGTCCGGAAGGTATTTCTGATTCTCGCCAGAGTCTCCATCCCTTTTGGGTAAAGTTCTAAAAACTTCTGTAACGGCAGGTCTGAAAAGGCCACAATATCCCATACAGTATGGGTAAAATTGTCCGGTCCCCATCGAAACTTGTCTGCATCATAAAGGCAGTCTGAGATAAGAACCCCCTCGGGTGTTTGGATTTTCAGTATTTTCTGGAACGCTTCATGGTTCTCTATTGCCTTGGATATATCTTCAACCTCATCATGCTTAAAAGCTGTATAACCTTTTAGCAGTTCCCTGGAAAAAATTGCTCCCTTAACAGCATGATTTTTATGCTTTCTTTTTAAATCGTGCAAAAGTCCGGCGCATTGCACAAGAAGCAGTCTTCGTCTGGTATAGTCTTTGGAGTATCCTGCAAGTCCACCCTCAATAATCATAAGCGACCCTGCGTCAATTGATACTTTTACCGCATGCCCTAAACCGTGGCCTAAATTGTTTTTCACTTTTCCTGCAACAAATAGCTGGAGTTCGGCAATAATTGGATCTGCTTCAAAAAAGTGTCTTGAAAACTCATTTGCCTTGGAAAAGGTCTGATAGAAATCAGGAGAGGGGAAACGTGCCGCAATCTGCCTGGCTCGTTGACGAATTTTCTCATATATAGTTTCCATATACTATACAATCAATGTGGATCTAAAATCCGAATAAAGTCCTGTTTAAGCTGTTTATTTTTTAGAAACAACTTTTTTATCACTCTTTTTAGAACATAACATAAAAACAGTTATTACAAAATATGAATTTTTTTTGAAAAATTACTTTTGACAAACAAAAAACTTTTTTTTATACTTATTTAAATCTTTTGATAAGCAACACTATGGCTCACACGCTGTAGGTTTTTCCTAAAATCTTCATATAATTATACTTTTTATAACAGTTAATATTTTCTGGAAAATCATTAACTCCATATATAAACTTTTTTTTCGAGTTGTATTATTGTTCCCTTTTTAAAATAACGGAGGATTATCATGAGTGTCAAAAAGACCTATCTTAAGAGCAAGGCTGTATGCAAAGTCAATTTTAAGTTACCCAAAGAGATGGCCAATGCGGCAAGAAAAGCAAATGTTGTCGGGGAGTTTAACAATTGGGATACCCATGCCACACCAATGAAAAAGCTCAAAAATGGTGCATTTACAGCGACCCTTGAACTTGAACCTGGACAAGAGTACCAGTTCCGTTACCTTTTGGATGACAAAACCTGGGAAACCGATTTTGCCGCAGATAAATACGTGCCGACCCCCTTTGGAAACAGTGAAAACTCGGTAATAGTGGTTTAAAATGACATATATGGGGGCTGGCCAATGAGTCATTTTCAGACCTTCCAGGTGTTTCCCAGGATTCCTGAGCCACTTTCTTTTCTTGAGATATTAATGCGGAATATGTGGTGGTGCTGGCATCTTGATGCTATTGAACTTTTTAGGAGAGTTGAACCCAGGCTATGGGAAAAGGCAGGGCGTAATCCCATAACCTTTTCAACTTTAATACCACAGAAACGTTTCGAAGAGCTTGCAAAAGATGACAGTTTTCTATCTCATCTACAAAGGGTAAAGAAACTTTTTGACCAGCAGGTCCAGTCCCCTGT
>JAUXBD010000170.1 GCA_030619585.1 Desulfobacteraceae bacterium | reverse complement strand
GGCCTCCGACTTTGCAATAACCGGTTTTGTAGCTTTTTATGTTGCCGGCAGTGATGCCTTAAAAAGTCTGATTTTTGGCAATAAAATGATATTTTTCGGGCTCATTATTGGAGAACTTGGACTTGTTTTTTATTTGAGTGCCAGAGTGCAGAAAATTCAGGCCTCAACAGCAACCGCATTGTTCATAGTTTATGCCCTTTTGAACGGAGCTACACTTTCTGCTGTATTCCTTGTATATACAGCAACATCGATCGCTTCTACATTTTTTGTATGTGCTTTAACTTTTGGCGTGTGCAGCGTTTATGGAATGTTCACAAAACGTGATTTAACAGGAGTCGGCCAGTTCATGTTTATGGGGCTTATAGGTATTATTATTGCCTCAGTGGTGAACTTGTTTATCGGAAGTAGCGCAATAAGCATGGGCATAAGTTATTTGGGCGTGTTTATCTTTGTGGGTTTAACTGCCTATGACACACAGCAGCTCAAAACAATGGCTCTATCACAACCAGCCGGACTTGATGCAGGTGTGGTAAGAAAAGGCGCTATACTTGGAGCATTAAAACTATATCTAGATTTTATAAATATGTTTCTTTTTCTACTTCGAATCCTTGGAGTGAGCAGAGATTAGATATTTTAGTTTAATCAAGAACTTCTGTTAGCAAAAAAGTCCCCATGCAAATGCAAAGGGGATTTTTTATTCTAATTCAATATATCCTTTATTACTTCAGCTATTTGGGAACAATACCCCCTGGTATCATCAGTAGACGGCCCTTCCACCATTACCCTGCATATGGGCTGGGTACCTGAATAACGTACAAGCACCCTGCCCTTATCCCCCAGCTTTTTTTCAACAGAATCTATTACTTTGGCAATCTCAGGAATTGTTTTTATATCAAGTTTTTCTTTAACTTCCACATTAATAAGTTTTTGGGGAAACACTTTCATTGTTTTAAGTAGCTGGGAAAGCGGCTTTGCTTCACCTATTATTGCCTCTATCAATCTTAAGCCGGCAAGGATTCCGTCTCCTGTTGTATGGTGGTTTAAAAATATCATATGGCCTGAATCCTCTCCACCAATTATCGCATCTTTTTTTATCATCTCCTCCATAACGTGACGATCGCCGACTTTCGACATGACATGGTCAATTCCCGACTCTTTTAATGATCTTCCCAACCCAATATTGCTCATAACAGTACTTACAAGAGTGTTGTTTTTAAGTTCTCCTTTTTGTTTCATATGTTTTGCGCAAACAGCAAGGATTTGATCACCGGTGGCAATGGAGCCGTTTTCATCAACAACAATAAGCCTGTCCCCATCTCCATCAAAGGCAAGGCCTAAATCAGCCCCATTTTTCACCACTTTTTTTGATAATGTTTCAGGGTGTTGAGAGCCACAATCCTTGTTTATGTTTTTACCGTCAGGATTAATAAAAAGAGATTCAACATCAGCTCCAAGGCTTGAAAACAGTTTGGGCGCCACTTTGTGTGTGGCCCCATTTGCACAGTCAAGAACAATCTTAAATCCCTTCAGGTTTATTACTTCGTCTGTGGTTTGCTCTAAAAAAGTGTTCTTTAAAAAATTCAAATAATTGTTTTCCGCATCTTTAATTATGTAAACCTTGCCTGTGTCTTGAACAGATTCACACATTGAGCCAATCTTATCATCAAGAACTATCTCTTCAATCTTAGCTTCCATCTCATCAGAAGGTTTGAACCCGTTATGTTTAAAAATCTTAATTCCATTATCAAAATATGGATTATGGGAAGCTGATATGACTATTCCGGCATCTGCACCCATTGATGATGTAATAAATGCGATCCCGGGCGTTGGCAAAACCCCGGCAATATAAACATCAACCCCCATTGAGCATATACCTGATACAAGGGCGCTTTCTATCATATCCCCTGATATACGCGTATCCTTTCCAATTACAATTTTTGCATTATTTTCTCTCCCTTTGCCGGAAAGTTTGGAAAGATATGCCACAGATCTTCCCACATATAAGGCCATCTCAGACGTCATTGGATACTCATTGGCCTTACCACGTATTCCGTCTGTACCAAACAGTTTTCCCACTTTTAAATCCTTGCTTGTTTAATCCCAAATAAAGAAATTATTTTAAATAGTTCTAATGAAATATGACCGACTATTGCCTGAAGCCATTTCACGCCAGAAGCTTTATCTTCTAAACTCAGACCGTTTATAACAACTATGTAATCTTTTCCCCCGTCTTTAATACAGTTGGATATTTTTTCAATAAAAACGTGTTTTAAATCCTGGAAGGATAGATACATATTATCTTCAACATTGCAAACCCGCTCCAAGATCTTTTCCAGTTCCGGCAAGGCATTATAAAGTTCCATTGTTTTACTATTCTGCTTGTCAGCATCATATGCCTTACATATAAACTCTTTTAGCTTTTTAATCCTCTCTTCAATGGCCATATCAAGCTTTTCCTTAAGCCCTGCAAGAAGAGTCTCCGGGAAATCTTCAGAAATGAATTCAGATCTTATAAAACTGTACCAGTGCTTAAGTGCAACAAGGTTGGCAATATAGATAACATTATTATTTAGAATCCTTTTTACACCTGTAAATATCCTCGGAGAATATGAGATATTAATATTCCTTATGCCTCCTTCAACGATCAGACGGCCTTGCCTTAATTCATCCTTTCTGCAAATGGTGCCGGCGCCTGTTATGGTTCCGTATTCAAGCCTGCATGGCCCCACAAGACCGCCCTGCCCTCCCAGGAAGATCGGTTTTTGATCAAGCATGACTCCCCTTGGCACATCTCCGATAAGAGATGCGGTAGCCTTATCCTGGTTAGGGGTATAATTAAAATGGATAAAAGAGCTTCCCACTTCACTATGATTCTTGCTGTCTGTTCCACCTGCCATAAAGCAGTCACAAAAGTTGATAAGACTTCCAAGGGTTACAAATGGAAACAGTATGGTCTGCTTCAGGCCCACTGTGTGTGCAATGCTTGCCCCTTCCTCAAGAATAGTTCCGCCCCTCACATGGGAGCAAAACCCCATGCTGACATTTTGCAAAAAAATGGCGTCCTGGAAAAATCCTCCTTTAAGATCAACCCCCGTGCCTATCTGGCAGTTGTCAATTGCAACCGGTCCCTGTGAACCCAAATTCACATTTTTAAGTATAAGGGTTTTTTTGCCTAATATCCTGCACCCTGAGTGGATAATCACCCCGTCACCTGAGATTCTGTCTATATCCACATCAGCGCCGATCTCCACACTGGCAGGGTTTGGAATTGTTACACCCTTCTTAAGAAGCTCTTCAATTTTTTCGATCTGTGCCATTAAGATTCCTTTTCGCAGGCATTTAAGAATGTTTGTAAATAACCCCTCCCCAGGTCACTCCTGCGCCCAGTCCTAAAAATAGAAGGGTGCTTCCTTTTTTGACAATATTCTTCTCAATTGCCTCATCAAGAGCCACTGGAATGCTTGCTGCCGTCATATTTCCATAACGCTGGATATTGTTAAATATTTTATCGTCCGGCAATTTCATGGATTGTTGAACAGCCTGGTTGATCCGAAGGTTTGCCTGGTGGAGGATAACAAGATCAATGTCATCAACTGAAAGTTCAGCTTTTGCAAGAGCGTCATTGGCAACTTCAGGAAGCCTCCTTACAGCAGTTTTAAAAACATTTCTGCCATCCATAAACGGGTTATGGCGTCCCTGTCTAATATCATCTTCAGTTATATTGGAAGCCGGTACGGCCATCATAAGGCTGGTTGCAAGTTCGCCCTGGGAGTGCAAAACCGAAGAAAGAATCCCAACCGGTTGATCAGTATCAACTCCTTCTAGACAAACTGCCCCCGCACCGTCACCGAATATAACCGAAACATCGCGCCCTCGAGTTTCCTTTACAAGCGCTGTGCTGTGAATCTCGGCCCCAACAAAAAGTATTCGGTTTGCATGTCCGCTGCAAATAAACGCATCTGCCATTGTTAAGCCATAAAGAAAAGCAGAACATTGTTGCCTGATGTCAAAGGCAGGAGTTTTTTCAAGCCCGAGTTTGTGTTGTAAAAGACACCCTGAGCCGGGAAAGTGCATGTCCGGACTTAATGTACCAAAAATGATGAGATCTATATCATCAGGAGACCATTTTGCCCTTTTAAGGGCAATTTTCGAAGCTTCAAGCCCAAGATCTGACACACCTATCTTTTCATCTTCCTGGATCCAGAACCGCTGCTTGATTCCTGTGCGCTTTTGAATCCACTCATCAGACGTGTCCATCAATTTTGTGAGATCTTCGTTTGTAACTAAGCGTGAAGCGAGATAACGACCAGTCCCTTTTATCACTGTTTTTTTCATAACGACCTCTCTTAAGGGGAATTTATATCTATTTTAAAATATACTTTTTTGAAACTATTCCAAACCTTAAAACAATTTCAGATAATTTTTATACTAATATAAATTTAATATCAAGGAAATAGATGTGTTACTGTTTGTTTGGTATGTGTTTTGTGAAGTGTCCGTGGGCTTTAGGAAATGTGGGATAAGTTTAGAAGATGTGAGATGGCAAACATCTGCCAGCCATCCCATAAAACATATCTCATACCCCACATCGTTATGTGAGAGTACGAGCATTTTTTATGCATGAAGTTGAGACTCGAATCCGTCAGTAAACTGAATATTGAAAGAGTTGTCACTCAGGTCTTTAATATTTTTATTAAATACATCTCGACCCATATTAGATGTGGAGATTCCGTTCAGGGTATTGGTGTGAACGAAAACCTGCATAACATCATTGTAATTATCTTTCAAGTCGGATCGTAGCCATGTCGTT
>JAUXBD010000358.1 GCA_030619585.1 Desulfobacteraceae bacterium | reverse complement strand
GCTGTTCTTCATGTCCTTCATGCTCTTCATGGTAATTTTAATATCTGCTATTCAAAAAACCCATAGGGGTCATAAGCCGGTGCCTCATACCCCTATTTGTTTGCATTTTTTATATTCTGTGCGTATATTTTGCGCTTAGAAAAATTAAAATTTATGATGCAATCATATGGCGAAAAGCAAAAAATGTGTCAAGATTATTTCAAACATTTCATATTAAAGAATAAATTGGGAAGGTGAATATTAAATAGATGGCACAAGAAGATTATTATAAAACCTTAAATATTCCAAAAGAAGCAGATGCAAAACAGATAAAGGAAGCTTTCAGAGAACTGGCTTTTAAATATCATCCGGATCGAAATGAAGGAAATCCAAAAGCTACTGATGAGATGAAAAGGATCAACGAAGCCTATGCGGTGCTTTCTAACTCTAAGAAAAGAAGAGAGTATGATTCAATAAGACAACAGTTTGGAGATTCGGCACATAATCGTTTTCGTACAAACTACTCTAATCAGGATATTTTCCGTGGTTCCGATATCAACCATATTTTTGAAGAAATGGCAAAAGCCTTTGGCGTCAGGGGCGGAGATGAAATTTTTAAAGAGTTTTACGGTACTGAATATCAAAAATTCGAGTTTAAACGTCCGGGATTTTTTATGAAAGGTTTCATTTTTACAGGTGTCTGGGGAAAAGGCAAAAAACAACCGACCCTTTTCACTGCTTTCAGAAATATTAACAGGTTTGCCAACCTTTTAGCCGACAAGATTGGTGGGAATAGTAAACCGATAAATGGTTCTGATATGGATGATACAATTCATTTAAGACCGGAGGAAGCCAAAAATGGCGGGCCATTCCCCTACCTCTTTAGAAAAAAGAGAAAAAAACTGGTAGTCAAAATCCCTGCCGGAATAAGGGAAGGACAGCGAATTCGGCTAACTGGAATGGGTGAAGAGGGAAAGGGCGGCGGTCGATCAGGAGACCTTTATTTGAGAGTAAAAATTGGAAGGTCATTGGTTCAGAAAACCTTTCGTTTAGTCGGTCAACTTTTTCAATAGAAAAGGGCAACCGCCTCTCATAGCATGCTCAAAACTGAACTGGGAAGGAATTGTTCGCCACTAATTGCACTAATTTACACAAATAATATTAAAATTCGTGATAATTCGTGTAATTCGTGGCAAAATTAGAAATGTTTTCCAGTTCAGCTATTTCTTTTTGGGTTTTATTTTCTAATTCCGACAGTTGAACAGCTTCGCGATATTTATCAGGCAATTCTTTAACCATCGGCTCAAGGCATGATGATAGTTCTTTCCTGATTGTTTCCTCTTCCTGTGATATTGCCCTTAAAAACATGTGTATGATGATTCATTCAATTGGGCCTAAAATCAGATGGATCAATATGATATTTTCTTAACAGATCATATAGGTCTGCCCTGTATTTACCTGCCAACTTTGCCGCCTGGCTGACATTTCCCTGGGTGATCTCAATAAGCTGGATAATATAGTTTTTTTCAAAGTTCTGTTTTGCGTCTTTTAACGGTATTAAACTTTCCTGCTCAATTGTTCTGGTTTGAAGGACCATATCTTCGGTAATAACATCTCTAGTCGCCATTGCAACAGCGCACTCAATTGTGTTTTCAAGCTCTCTTACATTGCCGGGCCATGAGTGAAGAATCAACTTTTGGATTGCAGATGGTGAGAAACCGCGCATTTTCTTCTTTATCTTTTTCGAATATATCTTTAAAAAATGTTTTGCAAGCAGGGGAATACTCTCTTTTCTCTCCCTTAACGGTGGAAGTTTGATAGGGATCACATGGATACGATAAAATAGGTCCTCACGAAAATTTCCTTTTTCAACCTCCAAGGATAAGTTTTTATTGGATGCAACAATTATTCTTGTGTCCATTTTTATTAGCTTCTCGCCGCCTAACGGGTAAAACTCCTTCTCCTGCAATACCCTGAGAAGCTTTGCCTGCATTGACAACGGCATTTCAGACATCTCATCCAAAAGCAAAGAGCCTTTTTCGGCCTGGCTTAAATGTCCTTTTCTACTGCGGGTGGCTCCGGTAAAAGCCCCCTTCTCATATCCAAAAAGTTCACTTTCCAGCAAATTCTCGGGAATGGCTGCACAGCTTATGGCAACAAAGGGACCCTCTTTTCGCGTGCTTGCCACATGCAGTATTTTTGCAATTAACTCTTTTCCCGTGCCGCTTTCCCCTTCTATGTACACACTTGAGTCAGATTCTGCCGCTTGTGCAACCTGCTCAAGAACTTTTTTCATCTTACCGCTTTTTCCTATTATGTTTTCAAACCCGTACTTTGTTTTTACCATGCTCCTCAGGTTTGTCACCTCTTTTAAGAGACTGCTTTTCTCCAAACAGCTGTTTATCTGCAAAAGCAGTTCATCAAAGTCAAACGGTTTGGTTAAATAGCTGTAGGCCCCTTTTTTCATGGCTTTTACCGCACTGTCTATGGTCCCATACGCTGTAAGAATGATCACCGGCATTTCAGGATTAACTCGATGTAGCTCAAGCATCAGATCTATACCGTCTTGACCACCTAACTTAAGATCCACTAACGCTAAATCAAATGCCTCCTTTTTGGCGTTTTCAATTGCCTGCTCCATTTTAAAAGCAGTTTGAACCTGGTACCCTTGGGCCTC
>JAUXBD010000158.1 GCA_030619585.1 Desulfobacteraceae bacterium | reverse complement strand
GCAAAGAGGCATTTGCACTCACGAATAGTATGTGCTAAAATTTCGACCTTATAAACAGTGTGTGTTAAAAAGTAAGATATTTTTCATAAACAATTAATAATGTTGTTTAACAAGAGGAGGTGCAATGAGTCTGCTTGAAACAATATTTAAAATTATTGAGGATAAAGAGTGCCCCCATTATTCGTTAGGCGATGAATTTAATTTTTCAGGTAACGCTATTTTGCTTCCCACCGATAAGCCGGCATGCCTTGTTCTGCTTAAAGACCTATCTGACTTCATTGATAACTGTGCAAACTTTGAATCCTCAAACCCGGATTATGAATATAACGAAATATGCTTTAACTGCAGCGGGTGCACAGGATCGGTGAGGTTAGAGTATAAAAAAATGGATATTTCCACGGGAGAGGTGATCCAGCAGGCTAAAGTAATTGAAAACATTGCAAGATTATTAGATAAATTTTCAATTTTTCAAACCCTTGATGAAGAAGAGATCAAAGAGCTTGTAACCTTCTTGAGATTTAAGGAATATGCAGCAAATGACATTATAATCAATAAAGGAGACCCGGGAACAAGTCTGTTTATTATTACCTCCGGAAAAGTTGAAGTTTTTGATGAAGAAAAAACAATAGCCTTTTTGGAAAAAGGAGATGTGTTTGGTGAGATGAGCCTTCTAAGCGGAGAACCTGCCACTGCAACTGTGAAGGTTGTGGAGCCAACCAAGATATTACATCTGGTCCGAAATGAATCAAGAAAGATTTTACACAGGTTTCCCTCATTAAAAACATACCTTGCCCGTCTGATTACACAAAGACTTTCTGTGGATAAGGATTGATTAAGATGGCTTCAATGTCAATGGTATTTGAAGAAACCTACAGCAACTACCTGGGCCAGGTGGCAAAAATAGACTTAAAGGCAATAGCACAAAAGCTTGGTGTTCAAATAGAAGGTGATGAGTTGATAGTCCCTCTTTTTAACCGCACATACAGTGTCTCATCAAGTGCGGTCGTTGACCTTTCAGGAGAGAAACCTCCTTTAGAAGTATGTGTTGTTCTATGTAAATACCTGCTTTTATGCCCTGAAACCATACCGACAGAGGAGACCTGGGTATGTTATAGAGATCTTAAAGATGCCGGCCCCTTAACTGTTTTGTTTGCAAATGATGTTGAGCAGGCTATCGCAGACCATTTTGCATGTGGGATAGATCCACTTGAAAAAGTTTGCCGAAATCTTGGAGGATTTTCCATAAAGAACAAATATCCCTATGACCTTTGTGTGCGGATAGCTGCGCTGCCAAGGGTCCCTTTACTTATGCTTTATAATGATACGGATGAGGAGTTTCCTGCTAAGTGTTCAGTGCTTTTTGAGAGACGTTCTGAAAAATATCTGGATTGTGAGTGCCTGGCCATATTGGGAGCGCTTTTTGTGGCCAACCTTAAAGGTTTATTATAAAGAGAGCAACGAGCGGTTTTCTGAAAATTTGTTCCTGATTTAAGGTTATGTGCTTAAATAACCTATCCGCCAAGAATAACCCGATCTAAAAACTGATCAAACCAGTTCAATATTCCTTCCGCTATCTTTTTTATCCTTTTCATATTTGCTCCCCATATTATTAAATTATTTTGGAAAAATATGCCTGTTAATGACAATATCTTTCCACCTAATTTGCTTATATTCTAAGCAAATTTTGTGCCGACAATGCCAATGTGGGGGTTAAGGCGTGACATTACAGTAAGTTACGTAAATAGGCGAGTTGCAATGTTGATCGTATAGTAGAAAAAAGTTATAAATTTTATTACACTAATTACATACTTCGGAAGGAATTTGACGGTATCCAGTGCCTGAACAGGACTTTCCATTCATGCACTTAAACCATTTAAGAGGTAATTTATTACATCTGTGGCAGAGTAGGAAAAACTTCCGTTTTTTAAAATCCTGGAAATAGATTTGATATCATCTCCTGCAGTAATAAACACTTTTTCTGTATAATTGTTTTTCTGCTGCTGGGCAAGATCGAGGTTTGCAAGCAATCCATTACATAGGCATTTCCTGTCTTTTGTCTCTTCAGGATCTCCCCCTTTTTTTACAAACAGTTCCACCGGCTCGGAAGGGCACCGGTACCCAAGTGAACCGTCCTGTTTTTTATATAAGTGTCTTAAGTACCCCATATCACAGATCCTGGGACGTTCCAGATACTCTTTGTTTTCAGAGACTGTTCCTTCAATAGAAACAACCTTAAAAGGGTAGCCGGTGGGAGATGCCTTTGGATCGGTGAACACCAGGGCAGCGCCATTTTTCGCTTTAGGTATCACTTTTTTCTTTATTTCGCTGGAAAAACCGGACTCTTCGCAAAAAGCAAATGCTGTGCCTACCTGGATCCCTTGGGCACCCACATCCAGGGCTTCCTGCAGTTTCTCCGGTGACCCATATGATCCTGCAAGCCAGAAAGGCAGGCCGATTCGCTTGATCTTATTATAGTCTACAATGTCACGGTTACCATATATGGGTTCCTGTTTTTCGTTTAAGACAAGCTTACCCCTTGGTGGTGCGTTATGCCCACCTGCAGTGTGGCCTTCCACAATAAATCCGTTAACCTTTCCAGAGGCCTTTTTTGCTAGAACATGGGCAAGAGTGGCAGAAGAAATTATTCCTATAAAATCCGGTCGCTTTAATTCCGGCAGATGTGCCGGGAAAAGACTTTTGGGATCAAAGCTGATTTTATAGTCATCTTCGGCCGTTGCCCCTTCAACTGGAATCTTGAGGCAAACGGGTTTATGGGTTGTGAGCTTGTCAAGCACACCAGGAATCTCCCTGGGGATACCTGCGCCCATTATAACATAATCCACACCAGCCATCATGGCTCCATACAGGGAATAGAGGTTTGGAAGTAAAACTTTTTCAAGCAGATTAATTCCTACAGGTCCGTTGTGGCCCTCTTTGGCAAGGAAAACTTCTGCAAAATTTGCAACAACTGTCAGTTCCTGAAGAATTTTTACAGGTTTATGTGTGAATTTTGGTAAATTTTTAAAGGGTTTTGCCAAAGGCTTCCCGTTTGGAATAAAAAACTCACCCAAAATATTTTGTGCTGACTCTGAAATAGGGAATTGCTTTATGGCACGGCGATAGTGACCGCCTGGGTCTCCTTTCTGTAATGTTCTGGCAAGGATCTCACCCTGGGCTGTTCCTGATACAACACCCATTTGCCCTGTTTGAGATACGGTTTTTGCCAGTATCCAATTGGAAACACCTGCACCCATACCGCCTTGAATTATCATAGGATTGGTCATGAACCACTCTTTTCTTTTAAGTTAAGGGAGTATAATTACAAGGTATATTAGATTGGTTTTGACCTTTGTGTCAATTTAGATTCAGCTGTTTTACATAAGTTTTACAATATAGTAACCCCGTAAAGACTTTCATCGTCGCCCTGGCTGTTGTCTACGGTGCTATCTGTTGCTGAAAAAGGGCCCCACTCATCTTTGTACATGGATTGCAGTACAATGTTAAACATCAATTTCATCAGGGAGTGTGCAGATATTGTGGGTTTATTGTTTTTTAATAACTCAAGTATCAACTCCTGTTGCTCTGATTGAAGTTTCAGCTTCATCAGGCCTTGCAGAAACTTTACAACCTCTGCCCTGTCTTCCGGAGTTGCTTGTGGTACAGCGGTTTCATTTTCCCATTTTGTTTTAAGCTGGCTGATCTGATTGTAATCAGACTGGAGCAAATACTGGTGATTTTTATCACCCTTGAATTTGTTTTGGGAGCTTACAGTATGCTTAATTTTTTGGGATATTTTTTCTATATCCTTAGATATCTCTTTTCTAAGCATCTTTACAGCATTTTTAGGGATAGCTATCTCCACCAACTCTAAAAGCCCCTTTTTTTTATCTGTTTTTAATTTAAATTCATGTGTGGCGCTACGCCAGAATATCCTGCTTAAGTTAGCAATAACCTCTGGAAGGTTTTTTTTATTTTTAATAGTTGCTTTTACTTCCTTTTTAATTCCTGGAAAAAGTTTTGCCGTTTGTATAAACAAACGTTCGCCGGTAACCACATAATAAATCATCACCATGGTCGCATACCAGTCCTGGTAATGTAGGATGCCGGGTAAATCCTCAAAGGTTGCTTTAATATATTTATTCGTAAGAAGATGTGATGGCGTTGCAAAAAAAGGGGTCCCACCTATTTGTGGTTGTTTGATCTGTTCCCCCTCTTCTGCTTCAATAACCGCGGCAGTTTCCACATCTATAAGTCCCATTTTAAATTGAGATGAAGATTTTAAAAAGGTTGGATATTTTGATTTGTCGCCTATTACCAGGAGGTTGTCAGGTTTAAGATCCCTCATGGCTACTTTTCTTTCGCCCAGCCAGGCAAGCAACTCTAGAATGTTTGTTATTATACCCATCATCCGGGGCTTATTTGTTCTGAATGTTTTGGTATAAACATGTGATTTTATAACTTCTCTGTAAGTTTCAACCGTATCTTTGTTTTCATCAAGTTTGTTTTTTATCAGGCTGTTTAGCTCTGAAACAAACTTAGTCGGCAGATCTTTTTCATTTTCTACCACTTCCTGATCGGCCATATGGATTGAAAACCACTCATGAAGTTTATAACGAACAACCGATTGTGAAACATTGGAGCTTTTTTGAAGATTGTTCACATCTGATTCATATTCCTGATATATAATTTTAATGTCATAACAGAGAGATTCGTTTTCCGTCCCGTATCTTCCTTCAAACCCTTGTATGTTGCAAAAGTGGCTGGTAATCTCTTCGAGTATTTTTTCATGGTCATCCTCATGCATCTTGTCTAAAACATCGCTGAACATAAAATATTCTGCCAAATCCATAAAAAAAACGAAAGCATCACCTATCTTCAGATATTCCTGTATGCTGGGCTGAATCTGGAGCAGCTTTACATACCTCTCCTCCAGTTCCTTTGGGGACAAGTTAGCCCTGTCAGGAAAGTCGTGTATTCTTTTAAGAATAACCGAGACACCGGGCACAATGCACTCTTTGGGGGCAAGCCTGTTTACAATCAGCCTGTCTGCATTGATGCTTTTTATATATTTGGAAAAGTCTGTTGTGGGTATGGGTGGAATTTT
>JAUXBD010000311.1 GCA_030619585.1 Desulfobacteraceae bacterium | reverse complement strand
GAATCCTCTATAACCAGCCAGTCCATATCTGTTCGCATAAAGCATGTATAATCATCTGATAGCCATATTTTTGAAATATTGTTTTTCATAACATTGCCAATGCTTTAGTTGGCGTTGTCTCTTGTCCAGTCATGATTGCACAGGGCAACTTCACCGTCCCAGTAGATAATCATGTCTGTATAAATTTTATGGCAGGGCATTCGATGTTTAAAACCAGGTAAAGGCTCTGAAATACTGCCAGACTTGTTGTCTCTAGAATGTTCTGTGTAAATTCGTACTCTGTCGGCTTTTGGATGCCAGTATTTTACAAATTTTTCAATCCCGGGTTTGTGTAATGGGGTTTCCACGGCTGAGACCTGTACTTCAGGTTTTTTTGCCCTCTTTTTTTCTTTAAGCTCCAGAAAATCAAGAATATTTTTTATCGTTTTATTATATTTGGCTCCGCGTCTTGTCTGTTCGTATATTTGGGGATCTGTTGTATCCATTGAAAAAGAGATGAAATCTAACTCAAGATCAATAATAGTATTAGCAGCATCTTTGCTTAGAAGAGTTGCATTGGTTGTAAGCTGGATCGGTCCGAGCTCTTTTTTTTTACTAATTTTTGATAAGCACTTCTGTATGCATTCTAAAGTTTGTGATTGCGACAAGGGTCGATCCTACAGGGAGTTGATTCGAGATTGTGAATTAAAATAATTAAAGGAGTTATATAATTGCTCCTGTTTGAAAGGATAAAATGGGGGGCTGCGTATTTCAAGCGTTGAATATCTGTCTAGATAGTTAACCTGTAAATATATTTAGCAAGAAACATTAAAACCATCCAATTTTTTTATCTGTATGGCTTTCCTGTGAAGTTTTTTTAGCTTTTCAGGATCTTCAATGTGATTAATTTTATCAATTATATCAGGCTTGACTTTTCCAAAACGTAATTCAAGGATTTCTATGATATTTTCTCTTGCTGTCAATCGCATTCCCTGCTGCATTCCCTGCTGCATTCCCTGCTGCATTCCCTGCTGCATACCTTCCTGCATTCCTCTATCTCTAATATATTGTGCTAACATAGCTGTATCCTTATGTTGAGTTATTTCTTGATATAAATTATTTTGTTCTTCCTGATTAATATGTGCATATATATCTATAAAATCTATGTATTTATCAAAAAGCATACTGGAAGCAAGTTGAAACAATCCTTTGTATGCCTGTCTTATTACCTCTATACGCTCACTCTTTTCATAACCCATTTTTGGCAGCAATATTTTGACCACCGGATTGTTCACATTGTAATAATCCTGTGCTTTGAAGTCAAACAGTTTAATAAACAGATATTCAAAATGTAAAAATATGCGATCATTTATTTTTGTTTCAAGTTTTCGGAAAACATCTTTACGCCATTTTGTCCTGTCAGTAAATAATACAGTCGGTAATACCATAGCCTGCGGGTGAGATTCCATCAAATCTATTGTATAGCGCAGCAGTTTATAAATTGAAAATTTTGATTTATCCTCTTGAAACTCAACCAGCCATAAAAGTAGTTGGTGATTTTTAAAAGAAAAAAGAATCGGAATGTCCAGCGCAAGACTTTTATCGGAAAGTTTGTGTTTTTTTGGTTCCTGTCTAATAAATTCAACTTGGTGAATCTTTCCCCAGTTTTTCTGGGCATAAGGGAAAAACCATGCCAGTGATTCTTTGGGAAAATCAAGAAACAAATTTTTAAAATTGTGGTCATGTGTTTGTTTTGACATAAGATTAAACTCTCAATATCCGGCATGGCGGCAGAACTTATGACTCAAGTTATACTTATTAAAGTTTCCCCCATAAATTTCCTGATCGAATTCGGGGGGACACTATACTAAACTCAAGGGGGCACTTGCATAGAATTTTAAGGCTTATTTAAAATATCATGGGTTCCAATACGCCGGAGAATGCATACATCCTCATGAATTTGAAAAGTAAAGCGGTAGTTTTTGCTGATACTGCCTTCCCAAATATAAACATGGCCCTGCATCTTTTTGACCCGCAAAGAGGGATGTTGGGGGTTTTCAATAAAAAGAGAGAGCTTTTCTCTGGCTCGCTTTTTTATTGTTGGGGGAAGGTTGGCAAATCCTTTATCAAAATGCTTGGTTGTTTGAATTTTCATTTTTATTAACCAAGATGTTTTAAAAGCGCGTCCGCGGTTTTAAAAGGCTTGCTCAACTTATTATCGGCGATATCCTGATCCGCCTCGGCTTCACCCTTCTGCCACTCCTTTGTCCAAAACCAAGCCTGATCTTTAGGAACAAGTTTTTGCGGAACCAAACGAATCGTGCCGTTCTCCACAATGGTTTCAACATAATCACCGGCCTCAAGGCCAAGGCTGGTAAAAATATTTTTGGGAATGGTGATTTGGTGCTTGGGTCCTATCTTTATCATTGACATATCTCCCTTTTTTTAGCGTATTGGATTTGATCATATTATCTTATAAACTGTCTTACTTCTTTAAAGTAAGAATTTTATACTTTTATAATAACAGATAAACTTTTTTTGTCAAATAAGATGGTCTCGTAAAAAGTCCCAATTCCGTCACTCCGGCGAAAGCCGGAGTCCAGAAGTTATTGAAATCACTGGATTCCGGTTTTCACCGGAATGACAACAAAGGGGTTTTTTGACTTTTTACGAGTTCATCAAATAAGTACCGCATAAAAATCAGGGAAGGGGGGAGCATTCGCAATTTATTGCGGAATAATCAGTAATAGAAATACGTATATTGAACTTTTTGGATGTTTCCTGCAAAAGATCACAAAAACAGCTGTAATCGTCCTTTCCTATGAAAAGATTCTGGCCTCGCCTGCCCCGGTTCATTACATGGTGCCATGCATTGGTGTATCGTTACGAACTCTTGCTGTTATTTTCTTTCGTGCTTCCAATATTTTGCGTTTTTGTGATCAGGTGTCAAGTTTTAACGTAACGCGAAACCGGTCACCGATTTCTTCAAAAACAACTTTATCCTGCATCTCCTTAATCACAGTGGGAATTCCTCGGCCAAGACCGTCAATATACCTGTAATTATCAAGATATTTCAGAAGAAAATGATTTCTTGGTGCAGAGTTGCCATATT
>JAUXBD010000292.1 GCA_030619585.1 Desulfobacteraceae bacterium | reverse complement strand
GGAGAAGAAAGTAGATTTATGCGTTAGAATTAACGCAGAGCCACCTTCATTTCTTCGTGTATCAGACAGTATCTTAGGCGGAGAGAAAGTTGAGTATCAACTGCTATCGATTCCTTTCTATCTTGTTGAGAAAGTTCGAAAGCTATCTCGATCTTAAGGTTTTATAGCATATTGTCCATATCATAGAATTATGTTATGACTGCATTTTATATATAAATATTTGGAATATAATATGAATCAAGAGAACCTTTTTGCCGGCATCTCTCGCTCTCACCATTTCTGGAGGCGAAAACAAACAAACGGTCTTATTAAAATATTTAAAAATATAGGGCCGGAAGACATATTATTTGATCTTTCTTCCGGCGGATATGCTCACCTTGTTTTTGCACTTCAAAATGGAACTCGGGTAATAGCCGGTGATATTGACCCCATGGCTGTTTTTCTGTCAAAGGTTTTGACCCAGCCCATTAGCCTGTTTGCACTTAAACAGGCTTTTGAAGATGTACGTGGATATTTGCCTTCCAACAAATATTCAAAATCCCATATCCTGTCTGATCATTGGTATCCAAGTGGAAAAATTAAATGTTTAGGAAAAACAGATGAAAAGTTTGTCCATGAATTTTTCACTAAACCGGACTTAAAATCACTGACTGAGCTGCTTTTTGCTATTAATAAAATCCCTTCGATAGGTTGCAGGCAGGCTCTTCAATATGTGTTTACAAACACGCTTTATACATGTAGCACAAAACAGGATAATGTTTGGAAAGCTTTTGACAATGGATTTAATGCCTTTTTAAAGTGTAAAACAGAACTTAATTCAATGCTTGGTTTTGTACAAATTTCAAATTCAATGGATGAATTCGAAAACTCAAATGATGCTGCATATATCCATGAAGCGGATTTAACTGAGATCTCTTTTCCCAAAAAATTGAAGGTCAACCATGTTCTTATTGGCCAATCTTGTATAGACCCATATTTTATCAAACCGAGTTACAGTAAACATGTTGGTCATGGAGTATGTTCGGAGTTTTTTGGAGCATGGCTTAAAATGGATTTTGGTAAGATGTCAAAATGGAACGGCAGCACTTTAACAGTTGAAGATAGTGTAAAAAAACTTAAAGCGATTCTATCTGGCATCAAGGAAAACACAAAGCCAACATGCAAAATAATTTTAGCAGGTGATATTGAAAAAAAGTTACCCATGGAGTCGCTCTATGACACTGCTTCCCAGATCGGATATGAACTTCAGGAGGTAAGTCCTGTTTTTCCTGATCTTGCACAAAGACAAAACAAAAACTGCTCAAAGAGAAAAGATAGATATTTTTCCGTTGCTCCAAAAAATAAACGCCAAAAAGCAGTGTCCCGAGAATATAATAAAGGGCAATATAATAAAAAAGATTTAAATAAAGTAAAATTATCTATCCAGGCAACTACCTTTTTAAATAGAACCAATAGCACGGAAAAATTAAAAGAGCTTGCCAAAGGCTTAATTGAGCCCGCTCTGCATCCAAGTTTAGCGGGTCTCTTGAAAAAAGATGTTAGTGAAATAATATCTGATAATATCGCAAACCAAAAAGCATATCATAAAGTATGCATAAATTTCATCAAACCTATACTGTCAAAAGACAGCTATAAAATTGTCCCTGATGTTTCTTCCAATATTGCAAAGGGAGTTGATTTTGTTGCTACAAATAAGGATGGAAATAAAATACTGTTTTGCTTTTATGATCCCAAAAAAGAAAAAATCTTAAAAAATATAGCAGACAGTGTCTTTCTATACGACAAACTTGAATTTCGAGTTGTTTGTTATCTGATTTTTCACGACAAAGGTTTAATGCATTCATGTCGTCATGTTAATTGGGCAGATAACTGGCCGCGAGGTTTTTTCATCTGTTTTGAAGATCTTAAGAAAAAAGCTACAGAGGTTGACAGCTCTAATTTCGGGCATCTTGGTTCGATTTCTTCAGAAACAGAATCCAATATAGACCCAAAACACACTGTCAAACATTTTAAAGCCAAAGTTATAAAAAACATAGCAATAGGAAATGATATTGATCCAAAACATTATAAAATGGAATTTTCAGCCCCGGATCTGCAAAGAGTTGTTCCCGGCCAGTTTGTAATGATCGATACCCTGCCATATAGTCAAAGAAAGAAAGAGGACAGGTATAAGAAAAAAACTTTTGCCATTGGAACTCAAGAGGGGGGAAAGCAAAAAAGTTTAAACAGCAGGATCGAACTTAAATCAGCATCATATTTAAAACGGCCCTTTGGTATTCAAAGGGCTTATTATAAACACTTTAAGTGGGGTTATCTTAAAAATCTAAAACTGCCACGTCACCTTTCACCCATAACCCATACTGTTTTTCCCCATAAATTTGAGGTGTTTTATAAAATCATTGAAGATGGTGTTGGCACAAATGAATTAAAGCGTATACAACCCAATCAGGAAGTGCGGGTCCTTGGCCCCCTGGGAAGCTTTACCGATGTATCCAAATGGCTGTCGGATGATATCTCCGAGGTACATCTTATAGGCGGCGGAGTCGGTATGGCGCCCCTTGTTTTTTTCGGGCAGGCATTAAAATTTTATTCGTTTAAACTCAAAGCCTTTATAGGCATTGACCGGATTGAATCACTGAAAGAGGCGCAATACGGCAAAACTTTTGCCGATGACAGCAAACATGCATATGTTTATATTGATGAGTTATCGAAAATAGGTTTAGGACCCGACGAAATATTCTTGTCAAGAGAATCGACTGAAAATGAGGTCCTTAGTGAGAAGATATCAATAAACAATTACCATAAGGGACTGGTGGTTGATAACTATAGATCGTATTTGAATAAATTAAAGAAAAAAGATAATATTTTAGTTGTTGCATGCGGCCCTAAGCCTATGAATGTAGCCCTTAAAAAGCTTACATCCGGGTTTAATATCCCAATGAAGGTTCTTTTGGAAAAAAGAATGGGGTGCGGAATTGGTGTGTGCATGTCTTGTGTGTGCAGTACTAAAAAGAACAAAAAGAGTCAATACGCAAGGGTATGTGTTGAAGGCCCTGTTTTCGACTCACAAGAGATAGACTGGGAGCAATTATGAACAATCCACTCCAGGTAAAAATTAAAAACACAAAGCTCAAATGCCCTCTGATGACAGCTTCAGGGACATCAGGGCATGGCGATGAGATAGAAGTCCTGGCAAAAAGTCCCGAGATATTATCATCACTTGGCGGTTTTGTTACAAAAGGCGTTACTTTAGATCCCAAAGAGGGCAATAAAGAATTTAGAATTGCTGAAG
>JAUXBD010000099.1 GCA_030619585.1 Desulfobacteraceae bacterium | reverse complement strand
GCAACAAAATTTGAGATTGTAAATAGAGTTAAAGCAAAAAACAGAAATGCTTGTAATCTTATTGTTGTGGGAATGAATAAAAATGATGTAATTAGACTTATGGGCGAACCAGATGGATATAATACTTCTACAAACCTCGGTTATAACCATCCATATGCTGATGAATGGCGTTATGGCAACGTAACAATAGAATTTAATACGGGCGGGATAGTTACTTCTGTGAAAGGTTGTAGATGATCCGTGTCTAATTGCGTATCAAATTGTGTCTCTTAGTGAATTAGCTATAGCCGGCAAAACCTCACCAGCCTTTTGCACGATCAGGACATCACATATATCATCGTAAGGTGTTTCCGAAAGATTTACAATTGCTAAAAAAGCCCCTGCCTGCCTGGCATAATCAGGCATAAGTGAGGCGGGCTGCACAAGAAGGGTTGATCCAATTACCATGAAAAAATTACAGCTGCTGGACAGTTCTTCCGCCTTTTTGACTTCGTCTGCCGGCATGGACTGGCCAAATGATATGGTGTCCGGTTTTAAATATCCGCCGCAGGAGCATTCAGGCGCAAGGTCCCCGGCCTCTATTCTTTTTTGCGCCTCATGTATGGAAGAGATCCCCCCGCAACTCATGCATCGTATACGCCTGTTGCTGCCATGCAGTTCAATAACTTTTCCATCGGGAAGACCTGCCTCCTGGTGCAGACCGTCAATATTCTGGGTAATAACAGATTCTATAAAGCCCATATCGTAAAGGGCTTTTACGGCAAGATGTGCCTTATTCGGTTTTGCCTGGTCAATATCATGATAAAGTTCTGACTTGCGCCGCCAGTATTCAATACGCGACTCTTTTGAAGACATGAATTCGTCAAAATAAACAGGCCGGAATTTATCCCACAGCCCCCCTTTGCTGCGATAGTCAGGAATTCCGCTCTCAGTTGAGATGCCGGCTCCTGTGAAAATAATGTTTTTCCCGCCCTCGGCAATTTTGTCGGCAATTTGGGTGATTTTGTCTTTCATGGTCAAATGGTTTGATTAGTTGGATTAGTTTAATTGGTTATGTTTGTTATGCTTGTTATATTGGTTATGTTGGTTGAACTGGTTGTACAATGGATTGCCTTTTCGTCCTCAACCAATCAAACTAATCCAACCAGTTAACCTGCTTAACCAATTGAATATCACACTTCAGGAAGGATTACAATGATGCTTGCAGTTGCCCATGGGGATTACGGTAAAGCTCTATATGTTCCTGGGTAAGCGTCCTTGTAAAAAGACAGTTGTCGTTCCAGTCAATATATATTGGCATGGGGCGTAGACGCCGCAGATCAATATTAAGGTCCTTACTGAGCAGATTGGCAATAAGTGTTCTTTTATAATACCTGCTTGTTTTTTTGCTGAACTGTATATCCCTTTGTGTCAAGATATGATCCATGATGCCCTCGTCCATTGTGCTGACAACAGAACTTGGTGTTGAATATGAGCTTTTTTTTCCGTTTTTTGACTCCTCAAGTGAAAGTATAGTAAAGCCCTCTTTATAATTTGTTAAATTTACGACTCTGAAATTCCCCCTGGAAATCAGGCTTTGCCTGTCTGTTATCTCATTAAGTGACGGGTAGAATTGGGGTTCAGGCAGTTCAGTATCCATCCTTTGGGAAAGGGCCAGGTATGTTGTTGAGTAGTTGCCCACAGGGTTCCATACTGCCCAGCTTGATGTGCCGGCATTTAAAATCCCGTCGATCTGTGCATTGATCTTTTCTTTCGAATACCAAAACCCTTGGATCCAGGGTCGAATTCTTTTATCTGTACGTTTTTGAAGCCGTTCCATGCTTAGCTCCATGATATCCCGGGGGTAGTTTCCTGAGTTGCTCATGGTTAAAAAATCTTTGGAAAAATGGGAGGGATACAACATGGGACATATCACATCAACATGGGGAGCCATATTTTCCAGTACCTGCCCCACACCGAAATCTTCTTTCTTCCATGCAGCCACGCCAAATATATCGATAGAGATGGCGACCCCAAGAGGTTTTAGTCGCATACCGGCAATTTCCAGAAACATGCCTATGCACTCGGCTTTTGTCATATCATCAGACACCATGGGAAAAGAGATCTTTTTGAGGTCTCCGTCGCAGGGAAAGCGTATGTAGTCAAATTGTATCTCATCAAAACCTAATCCCGCAAGTTCCTTGCAAAGGGCAATATTGTACTCCCACACATTGCAGTCATAGGGGTTTGCCCAGTACAAACCGTTTTTATCTTTCCATGGCTCACCGTTACTTGAGTCAATAATTCCCATCTCAGGGTACTCATCCACCAATCTGTTGTCTGCAAAGACATCTATTTTTGCTATGGTCCATATGCCTGCTTCCTTAAACCTTCTTACAGCTTTGTCCAACGTGCCGTTAGGTTCAGAAGCGCCAATCTCAACAGCCATAACATTTTTCGACTTCCAGTTAAGCATGCCATATGGATCTTTCACATGCAATACAACTGCATTCATTTTTGTAAGCTTTGCATAATGTATCAGCTCACTAACCTTTCTATCAGTATAACAATGAGAAGGAATGTAAACAGCGTTAACGGATTCAGGCAGGACGGCAAGGCTTTTGGATGTTATAAAAAGGGAGATAATTAAACAGCTGATAATAATAATCCATCTTCGGACGTTACCTGGTCTGTCAATCAAAAGGAGTTTTTGAAGGGGGAAAAGCATAATGTTTTTTGTCATAATATCATTTCTTTCCTTTAATTTTTCTCTACATTAAATTTTGCAAGAATTAAAACTGCTGTATTTTCCTTTTTTTGTAACTTTTTTGTTAAAGAAGACGCACTGGCCAGAAAACTGTCAATCTCTTTGGAATCAACAGGTCTTACACAAGGAGATTTTACCTTTAGCGGGTTGACATACCTTCCGTTCTTCTTCATACGAAAATCCAGGTGGGGGCCGGTCGCATATCCTGTACTTCCCACATATCCAATAACATCACCCTGATATACCTGTTTGCCTTTTTTTAAGCCCTTGGCATATTTTGACATGTGATTGTATCCTGTTTCATAACCGTTAGTATGACGAATCTTTACATACCTTCCGGCTGATTTAGCAAAGCCAACTTTTGTTACAACACCATCGCCGACTGTCTTAATGGGGGTGCCTTTTCGAGCACCATAATCTATCCCGCTGTGTGGTCGGTATATCTTCAAAATAGGATGGAACCTTCGTCTGGAATACCCTGAAGTTATACGTGACAAATCAAGAGGGGCTTTAAGGAATGCCTTTCTAAGGGATCTTCCCTTTTCATCATAGTATGATTGTCTGCCATCTGAATCCTTGTACAAAAAAGCCTTGTGAGTTTCACCCTTATTTGTAAAAAAAACAGCCAGAATTTTTTCATATCCGGCTGGTTCTCCTTTAAGAAATCTTTTTTCAACAAGGGCGGAGAAACTGTCACCAGGCCGAATGTCACGAATAAAATCTATATCCCATGCAAATATGCTCGCAATTTTTATCGCAAGATCGGTGCTTTCCCCTGCTTTTCTGACCGCACCAAAAAGGCTGTTGTCAATTCCAGATGAAATCACCTGGGTTTTAATGTCGTAAACAACTTTAGCCTTTGCGATAGAAAAACCTTCCGAAGCCTTTCTAACAACAAGTTTTTCATCCTTATTTATCTCATAGTCAAACCCATAGAACTGATCATCCAAAACAAGTATTTTGTACGGATGACCGGCCCTGATGTTTTTAAGAGGATATACACTTTTACTTTGCCTGCTTATTTCCAGGATCTCTTTTATCTTAAGGTGGTCATTTAAAATGGAAGAAGCCGTATCTCCTCTCTTAATGAAACTATTGATTGTTTTAAATGTAGGCAGATCCTTGTGCAGTTCATCTGCATTATCCTGTGTTGTGATTTTATCATCAGACTGAACATCTCCTGATTCGTAGGGCAGAGCATTCGGAAGTTCTTCTGTTAAACTATCGCTTGTATGTGAAGCGCCCGGTTTTGTATGAATAAAAGAGAAAAAGCTGTTTTGAGAGCCTATATAGTAAAGGATATTGATTATAAACAGGCTTAATCCAAACAGGATTACCAATGGGAATAAGCTTTGCCGGTTTTTCAATACGATCTCTTGCTTTAAAATGTTTTCGCTGTTTGAGTCCAATGCCAGATCCATATTCGTGCTCTCCTGATTTTCAAACTGATTAGTCGATGCCATTTGGAAAAACCGGATTCATCAATTACAATATCTGTGCCACCTGCCGTAACCCATAAACTTTCTACTGTAATTATTGAATATTTGAGCATTACACTGCCATTATTATTTAAAACTACCGCAAACTCCATATCGATATTTGGCAAGCACTAGCTATATTTCGTCATTTTGCTTAAATTTCGCTTGCGAATGAGTTTTATTTGCATTTTGGAAAAACAGATATATAATCCTCGTTATTGAATTGAGCGTACTAGAACCAAAAAATCCTTGTCATAACATTCAGGAGTAGTAAATATCATGAACCATCTGATCAAGTGGGTTCAAAGCATTACAGGAATAAGCGCTGTAACACAGGAAGGATTGTTTTCCGCTGGTATTGCAATAGCGTTGAAAGATCTTATCGTGAATATTGCCGGCTGGACTTTTATTGTCTGGCGGAGGCCTTTGGGGGTGGATGACCGTATTGAAATCGGTGAGTATGCAAGGGATTTTTTGATATCAGGATATTACAGTTTACCATACTGGAAATAGCCAAAAGTTAATCGATTATAAAATATTGCACATCCAACGAAAATGGTATCAAACAAATTCACATGGGTCAGGAGTTCTGAATATACCCTTCAAGATCATCAGGATGCACATAATCACCCGGTACAACTTTATCCCGAACGGATATCCCCGCCTCATGGACTGTTTCAGGATCACCTGATACCAGAGGATGCCACTCTTCCAGCTCAGCTGCATCATATATAATCCTGTAGGCACATGTATCCGGCAGCCATGTCAAATCTTTTATATTGCCCGGTGTAATCACTATACAATCGGGAGCCTTGTCAAAACGACTTTCATATACCTTGCAGCGGCAACTGACCGTATCCAGAAAACGGCATGAAACATAAGTATAAAAAACCTCGCCTGTGGCTTCATCTTTCAGCTTCTCCAGGCAGCATTTACCGCAGCCATCACACAAAGCTTCCCACTCATCTCTATCCATATTTTCTATTGCTTTTGTTTTCCAATAAGGTTTCCCATCAAGGTGCATCAGTTGTATTCCTATGTAAATCAAAGACCGTATGCTCCTCGGTGAGAAAAAGAGACGACCGCGTAAAGTCTATAAATCTTCTTTCATCCTCAATCAGCCGGTGGATTGCCTCCTGCCCCTCACTGGTACTGCCCAGGGCTTCAAATTCTTCAATATTATCCCACCAAAGCTCTGCCACCCCGCCAAAGGGTTTGAGGGTCCCTCTTTCATGTCTGAGTTGATTGTTCAGGTTTGGTTCAATTGTGCGGCTCTGGATGTATCGTCTTATACCCAGCGCTTTTGACACCTCCTTAACCAACGGGGAGTGCTGCTCATGCCAATATTTAAGGAACTCTTCATGTGACATGCCCGGCCTGCGACATGCGCAGAAGATCAGCTTGACCATGGGTTACCTCCTTATAACCTGGATTATGTTTGATATTGTCGTATCTATTTAAGGGGCTATTTTAATTCTTTTTTAATGGTGGAAAAATGTTTCAAGGAAATTACTAGGCAGATCACCCCCATAAGAAATTAACGCCGATTCCCTCTTTTTCTATTCTGACAACCTTGCCTTTCACTTTTACATATTTATTGTTGTCTGTAAACGGAATGCTCAGACTAATCTCCTGACCCATGGAGAATATCTCCATGGTTTCAACAAATGTACCTCCAAGACTTATGTTTTTTATATATTCCTGCCCAAAATTATCCTTGGAAGTATACCATGCTTTGACATCACAAGATATTCTGGTATCTTTTCGTTTTTCATTAGTTCTGCTTTCAAGCATATTTTTTGTCTCTCAATTTGTTAAATGCTCAGTTTAATAAAACAAACCGGTTTAAAAAAGCTGATGTATTTCCTAATATTTATACAAGCTTCGATTAATTCCTGATTTTAAAAAAAAGCTGTTTTTCTAAGCTTTCTTGAAAACTACGTTTATGCAGACAAATTGTCAAG
>JAUXBD010000202.1 GCA_030619585.1 Desulfobacteraceae bacterium | reverse complement strand
TTTAATAAAAGCAACCAAAGTGGACGGTGTGTATGACTCTGATCCGAGTTTAAATAAGGATGCAAAGTTTATTAAAAGAATCACCTATATGGATGTCATTAAAAGAAAACTTAGAGTAATGGATATGACCGCCATCTCTCTTGCCATGGATAATGACCTTCCGCTTTTTGTTTTCAGCCTTAAAGAGAAGGGCAACATAGAAAGATTTGTACGTGGCGAGGCGGTTGGAACACAGATCTGTAATGAATTGACAGGAAAGCAAACAGGTGAACCTCTATGATCGATTCAATTTACCAGGAAGCCAGAGATAAGATGGGGAAAACAACAAACGCCCTTAAAAAGGATCTTCAAAAGGTCAGGACAGGCCGGGCGTCACTGAATCTTCTTGATGGCATAAAGGCTGACTATTACGGCACTCTGACACCTCTTAACCAGATAGCATCCCTATCTGTCCCTGAAAGCAGGCTGATTACCATACAACCTTGGGATGCTTCCGCAATCAAGGAGATTGAAAAAGCTATATTAAAGTCCAATCTCGGTTTGACCCCATCAAATGACGGTAAACTGATACGTATATCAATCCCGCCGCTTACAGAGGAAAGACGCAAAGAGATCGTTAAAAGTGTAGGCAAAACATGCGAGGATTATAAGGTTGCTTTGCGAAATATCAGGCGAGATTCAAACGAGATGTTAAAAGGTTTTAAGAAGGACGGAGACATTTCAGAAGATGATGCCTTCAATGCCCAGGGAAAGGTCCAGGAAATAACGGATGAGCATATAAATATTATCGACGATATATATAAAGATAAAGAGAAGGAGATCCTTGAATTCTAACCGATCTTTATCTGAGTCTATGGGTCTTGACAAATCAAAGCTTCCTTCACATGTGGCCATTATTATGGATGGCAACGGTAGATGGGCAAAAAAGCGCATTTTAAACCGGATCAAGGGGCATGAAAAGGGCACAGAAGTTGTAAGAACAATTGTAAGAACCTGCCGCAGATTGGATATACCATTCCTTACCCTCTACGCTTTTTCCACTGAAAACTGGCAACGCTCGAGAGCTGAAGTTGCGGCACTTATGCTTATCCTGAAAAGGTTTTTAAAATCGGAAATAAAAGAGATGCAGGACAATAATATCCGTCTGGATGCAATCGGGCAGATAGACCGCCTGCCCCCTGATGTTATTGAACAACTGGCAGAGACAAAGGAGCTCACAAAAAACAACAACGCAATGCTGCTTAATCTTGCATTAAGTTACGGCGGAAGGGCTGAGATTGTCAGGATGGTGAAAGATATTGCCGCAGATGCAAAATCCGGCAATATAGATTTGGATTCAATAACTCCCGAGCTTGTGTCGCAACACCTTTATACAAAGGATATGCCCGACCCTGACCTTATAATCAGAACAAGCGGCGAGATGCGGGTAAGCAATTTTCTTCTCTGGCAGATTGCTTACTCTGAGATCTATGTGACAGACACCTTGTGGCCGGACTTTGGTAAGGATGAGTTCATTAGAATATTAAAAGATTATCAAAAACGGGAACGAAGGTTTGGTGCGGTTACGCCTTAAAAACAAACGGTTTGATTGGTTGTATTTGTTTCATTAGTTAAGATAAGGAAGAAATCCGATTTCAAACCAATATAACCAATAGAACCAGTTTAACAAATTAAACCAATACAATAGAACCAAGCCCATGCATTTAAAACGATGGCTTACGGCAGTGATCGCCCTTCCTTTACTTGTTTTGCTTATATGCAAAGGGGGGGCTTTTTTATTTGCAATCTTTATCGCCGCTGTTTGCCTTATTACCATGTGGGAGTATTATCGTATTGTCGTTAATAAGACAGGAGAAAAAGCGCTTGGCATCATACCCATATGGGGATTGGTAACAGGCCTTTTTATTATAGGAGCTGCATATGAAAAATCTCTTGATATTGCCCTGTGTATGCTGGCGCTTAATATGCTTATATGCGGTTTTTTTACGGTTTTTCAGTATGGATCCGGCATTAATACCTTAAATATTGCTGCAAAACAGATCCAGGGGGTTATATATATTCCTGTTTTTCTTTCCAGCCTTGTTTTATTAAGAAACTCGGAAGATGGTGTCACATGGATATTTTTGCTTCTTGTGCTTGTTTTTTCAGGTGATACAGGAGCATTTTATTTTGGAACTTTTTTCGGGAAACGCAAGCTTTGCCCTTTGGTAAGCCCGGGCAAAACTGTTGAAGGGGCCATTGGAGGACTTTTTATAAGTGTTTTAGCGGGTCTTGTTTTCAGGCACTATTTTCTTTCGGAAATGTCGTTTGGATTAAGCATCTGTTTTTTCATATGTATAGGCATCGCAGCTCCTGTGGGCGATCTGTTTGAATCGGTCCTTAAAAGGGAAGGAGAGATCAAGGATTCAGGCTCTATACTTCCAGGACACGGAGGGATTCTGGATCGTATTGATGCACTTTTATTTGCCGCTCCTGTTGCATATCTGTTTAAGGGTTATATATTATAACGCTGTTGTATGTTTCTAAAAGCGGTGGAAGAGCTTGAAGTTAGTTTTATAGGAGGCAATACTGAGACCAAATGGTAAAAAACCTTTCAATACTCGGCTCAACCGGCTCCATAGGGCGAAATGTTCTTGAAGTAGTCAGGATGTTCCCTGAAAGGTTTGCGGTCAAGGCCCTTTCAGCGGGGCACAACATAGAGCTGCTGTGTGAACAGGTGAGGAGTTTTAAACCTGATCTTGCGGTTGTATTTGATGAAAAGGGAGCCCGGGAACTAAGAAAGATGCTTCCTTCCGGCATAAGTGTTGAGATAATGTTTGCTGACGATGGGTACAAGGCCGCCGCTGTTCACAGCAGTGTAGACTTGGTTGTGTCTTCAATGGTCGGCAGTGCCGGACTGATGCCGACCCTTGCCGCCCTTAAGGAAGGAAAAGAGGTCGCCCTGGCCAATAAGGAAACACTTGTAATGGCCGGTGATATTGTTATGGGGCTTGCTGCCGAAAAAGGTGTGAGTATCCTTCCCATAGACAGTGAACACAGCGCAATTTTCCAGTGCATTTCAGGACAGCGCAAAGAGGATCTTTCAAAGATTCTTTTAACAGCATCAGGGGGGCCCTTTTTAAATATGCCGAAAGAAGGGTTTGAAAAAATCACAATTAAAGCTGCCCTTAATCATCCCACATGGCAAATGGGTAAAAAGATAACCATTGACTCCGCCACTTTGATGAATAAGGGCCTTGAGATAATAGAGGCAAGATATCTGTTCGGTATATCACAGGAAAAAATAGAGGTGCTGATACACCCCCAGAGTATTGTCCATTCAATGGTCTCATATAAAGACGGGTCGGTTATTGCCCAGCTTGGTTTGCCTGACATGAAATGCGCAATTGCCTATGCCATGTCATACCCTGATAGACTTGACTTACAACAGCCCGCACCGGACTTTGCAGGGTTGGGAAGTTTGACGTTTGAGAACCCGGATTTTGAGAAGTTTCCATGCCTGGCACTTGCTTTTGCGGCATGCAAAGAGGGCAAGACCCTTCCCGCGGTTCTCAATGCTGCAAATGAAATTGCTGTGCAGGCTTTTTTAGATGAGCGTATCTCATTTGTGAAAATACCGGATATTATCAGCACGGTAATGGATAAACATAAGGTCGTTGATAATTCCAACCTGTCTGATATTATTCAAGCTGATAAATGGGCAAGGGAAGAGGCTGCTCGCATGGTGCAGGGCAGTAGATAGTGCATGGTGAAAAGGTTATGGAGGTTGTAACTTCCAACCTAAAACAATTTGAATGGAGGTAACTTCTAAAAAAGTAGGGGATAATATACAGAACCCGGACCGCCCACTGATAATAAAATTAAAAACATCTGAAACTCGCATGCAAACGGATCTAAAGAAAAAACAGGTATGATAGTTATAAGTACATAATAATTAATGCGTAAATCGTATTTAAAATGACAGCATTCATTATGCTCTGTTTTTCCTTAAGATCCGCTAACACGCTCAAACAGTCAGAGATTTTAAATTTTATCACCAATGGTCGGCCCTAGTTATTGAGAAGTTACCCATGGCGTTTTTAACATTTTGGATTTAAAGAGTAGGATATGACAACTAATATCTTTGCATTAATTGTAGTTCTGGGTGTGCTGGTTTTCATCCATGAGTTTGGTCATTTTCTTTTTGCCAGACTGTTTGGTGTCGGCGTTGAGAAATTTTCCCTTGGCTTTGGCCCCAGAATTATCGGGAAAAAGTACGGGATAACAGATTACAGGATATCAGCAATCCCCCTTGGGGGGTATGTTAAGATGGTGGGTGAGGAGCCGGATGCCGAGATCGATCCTGATGAAATACCTCTATCCTTTACCCACAAGCATGTTTTTAAGCGAAAAG
>JAUXBD010000082.1 GCA_030619585.1 Desulfobacteraceae bacterium | reverse complement strand
CGGAGCTGGAGAATGGTACGACGAGTGCGAAGTTGGATACGGTCATTAAGGTTCTGGCAGCGTTGGAGATGGATTTGTATGTTGGTCTTTGATCTTTTCCTGGACAGAAGTATCTGTTTTAATTTTAGTTAACTGCTTATCAATATAACTCGTATCTACATCGGCTTTTACAGAAATAATAATAGCCATATTTTCACCGATAAACTTCCAATCTTCTTTTACTGTTTCAATCTTAAGTAATACAGCAGAATAAGCATATATTTCATCTTGAGATAACCGATACTTTTTAATCTCAGTACGGCTTTCTATAAAGGTCCCTGCCTTCTCCAGTACTTTGCGTTTAGCTTCAATGAAACACATGTGCCTTGCATCATTTTTAGAATCGTTATCACCCATCACGTATTTGTGTGTTGTTGAAATTGTTTTGATTTCAGCAATTGTGCTACAAGGAATCAAGATTATTGCTATTATTAAAAAGCCAGCGATTCTTAAAATGTTATATTTCCTTTATCCCATCCAATCATAATGACTGCCTTAGAATGAACTGGTTAAGGCCGTTTGATATGTTGTGCATCGTTAGTCACCCCGGTTGCCCATTCCAACATTTCGACCGCAAGCACGTACTTGGTTTTATGTGTAATATTCTTAAGGCGTCGCCATGGCATTTTACTTTTTTCCTGGTAGAAAATTTTAAATCTGAAATTGTATATTTGTAAGTGCTGGTGTAAGTAAAGATAAGCCACAAACAATAAATGGGAGGCGTTCGGCACATGGGATTTTAATAAAACCCTCTATGCTTTTTAAATAGATTAACATTTCAAACGGTTATATGTTTTACCATATTATTATGACATATTTAGATAAAGATGTTTTGTGTTTTTTTCCGAAAACTCAAGTAATTTTATGGAGCCGACGAGCAGAATTGAACTGCTGACCTATTGATTACGAATCAATTGCTCTACCAACTGAGCTACGTCGGCTAACCTCCTATATTTATTGCAACACCTTGTAACACAAGCCCATATATCAAATCAACAAAAAAATCAAAACGAGGAAAAATAAGGAAAAATACACCGTTTTGACCGTTTTAAACGGTCAAATTCCGGTCAATAAGCCGAACCATTTTAAAAGGAGAATACCATTATGAATAATCAGTCTTACCAGGAAATCGATTTAGCCAAGATTACACCGCACCCGGACAATCCGAGAACTAATTTTGCCGGGCCTGAATTTGAAGAGTTTGTAACATCGATTAGAGAGCAAGGCGTTTTAGTGCCAGTCATGTTGAGGCCAAAAGGTAAAGGGTTTCAGCTTGTTGCTGGCGAAAGAAGGTTTAGAGCGCTGTCAAGGGTCGCAAGTGAAAACGGCGGCATCAAAGGTCGAAAAACACCGTCAATTGTCAGAGAGTTAACCGATGACTATGCCTTTGACATCTTAATGATTGAAAACCTGCACTGCTCAAGATGTGACCAGCACCTGAGATTTCCGGAAAATGTCGGTGGGGTTGTAATGTGGTTTGTCCATACTGTGGCCATAAGTTTTGTTTTGACTTCAAACTGGGTGGTGCGAAGCAACATCCACTATTGAATAAAAGAAATAATTCCAACCGGCAGAAAGTCAGAAAATCAGGTAAAGGATTACGTGTGATTGCTTATATGTCTTGCTTGTTACCATATTTGATAAGCCCGAATCTGTCATTTTAAAAACCAGTCCGAAAATCTATTTTTGAAATTCGGGGGTGTTTTACGCAACTGCCTGAATTATACGTTTTTCAAGCAGGATTGAATTTCTATTGATAAAATGGGATACTTTATGATAATAAATGCCTGAATTTTTATTCCCGAAACTTTAAAAAAACAACTTTTAAAAGGGGAGAAGATATTATGGCAATATCTGACAACAGAAAATATAGTCGAGTTGGATCATTTGTACTTACCTCATATGATTGCCTTAATGACGATGATGAGCCTTTTCATCACGGTATGGGGCGTGCCTTGAATGTGTCTGAAGGTGGGATCTGTCTTGAAACACATACTCCGATTGACGCCCATGATAGATTATCTATTACCATGATGATTGGTGATGACTTGGTTGAAGTTAATGGGAGAGTCGTTTATTGCGATTTAAGCAAAGATGAAAAGTATAGATCTGGTGTTGAATTTTTGCAAATTGAAGACAGTGCAATGCAGGTTTTAGAAAATTATATTGGAAGCAGAATTTGAATTTGGTCTGAATAGAATTCCGGGGAAACAGACCTAATACCTTTTAAATCTTTCAGATTAAGTATCTAATCCAAATTTTCTATCAGTTTCGTTGCTATTTTAACACCGTCTTCTCTTTGCATCTTATAACTGATTTTCTTTGCCTTCTCAGACATTTCACTATTGATAGCTTTAATAGCTTTCGATAGCTTTTTTGCAGTTAACAACCTCCTGTGCAAAAGTTTCGGAGCGACACCTACTTTTCTTAAAATATTTCCCCATAATTCTTGCTCAAAACCAAACCGGACAACCACGGAAGGACAGCCTGATAGCGTAGCTGTTTGCGTTGTTCCAGCGCCCCCATGATGCACAACAGCAGCACAATACGGGAATATGTGCTGATGAGAAACCCTTGTGATTCGATAGATATCCGGATGCTCGGGCATATCAATATCATTCCACTCAGTTTGTACAATTGCTCTACAATTGGCAAGACGAATAGCATCTATGATTAGATCAATATACTCTTTTGTACCTATGCTACCAAATGTCACATATACAGGTGGCGGTCCTTCCTTAAGAAATCGCTTTAGGCTTTCTTCAGGTTCCCACGGATCTTCATGTTTAGAAATGTTGAAAAACCCGCATGTTCGGAAACTGCTATCCCAATCTGGTGGTTGTGGACTCAACGAAGGACTTACAGCAACAAGGTTAAGAGTCTGCGAACTCCATGCCTCCTTCTGAACATTGTTTACAGGTTGAAGGCTCTCTTGTATTCGCATTTTATTTATTGAAGGTCCAAACATTCTGTTTATTAGAATATCCCCGATTTTCCAGTAAAACCTATTTATAAATTTTCCTAAATACAGAGCATCAGGAGGGGCAATATAATTGGATGGGATTGCTGGGGCCAAAAAAACTGAAATATTTTTGCGACCACTCTTTTCGGCTGCGATCTTAAGTGGATAAACTAAAAAATGTCCTATAACGATATCATTTTCTTCACATAAAAGCTTAGACGCTTTATATATCTCTTCGACTATAGGATCAAACCAATGATACATCTCTTTCTGAAGTTGCTTCAGTGCATACCATTCTTTAAAAACTTCATGTCCAAGCGGTTTGAACTGCTTTTCGTCATAATCATGATACCCTATGTGCTTTATCTTGAATTTAAGCCTTTCAGCAAAATCAGAGTATTGTTTATTGTTAACATCAGAAACAGCGAGAGTAACATCATGGCCTCTTGCGCTTAACCCGCCTGCTAAAGCGATAAAAGGCCTTACATCTCCTTCAGACCCCCAGGTTTGTATTCCTATTTTCATAACATTTTATATTTGAGGCATAGTAATTGTGTTGATCTCATTAATATCGTAAATATCGTATACTTTCTCTTTTATGCAACATTATGGTGTATTATGGTACTCTATACATAGCCTCACATCAATTTGATCCTTCTATAGATCGCTTAAATATCTTTATAATTCACCATTGATTCCAAATATGTTTATGATAACACAGGTCCGAGAAACCGACCATCTTTTTTTGAGTCGTTTCGTTTGTACTTGGAAAGTATGGCGATTACAGATCCCGATTTTCAGTAAAGAATATCGTCGTTGATAGACAAGAAACGGATTTGGGATTTTTTGGAAAGGATGAGTTGATTATTTAAATATATTGACACTTCATACGTTTGTTTTTAAGTTTAGTCCGCCTGCCGGGATGGCGGCTTATAGGCTAATATGTGCCAAAATAGGAACTCTTGAAAAAATTGCATGTTGGGGTGGCAGACAATGCAGTTGAAAATTAAAGATATAGATGAAAGACCGGATATTGTTGGTTATCCTTTTGGGCTTTTTAATATAGAGCTTACCAATAGATGCCCAATGCGCTGTGTAATGTGCCCCCGTACAAAGAACATGACACGAAAGCAGGGGTTTTTAGAGTTCGGACTTTTTAAAAAGGCAGTCGATGAGCTGGTTGAAGTAAATCCCGATTATCAGCAAAAACATCCGGTATGGCTGCATCATTTTGGAGAAAGCCTGATGCATAAGCAGTTTGGAGAATTTATCAGATATATTAGGAAAAAGGGGGTCTATACATGTTTATCAATAAACCCCATTATGTTAAAAGATGATGTGGCAATTGAACTGATAGATTCGGCGCCCGATATGCTTATTATCTCTTTTGACGGACATGATGAGGAGTCTTTTTATAAGATTCGAGGTGTTAAAAATGCTTATAAACCCTCCATTGATAATATACTAAGATTCGTTAAGCAAAAAAAGATATTTGGAAGCTCGATTAATACAGTCCTTTCAATGATTGATTTTCCCATGAACAAAAAGAGTGTTGAAAAAACGCGAAGTTTCTGGGAATCTTTTGAAGGCGTAGACAGCTTTCTTTTAAAACACTTTTCCACATGGGATGGCGGGGCAACAGACGTTAACAATTTGGCCCAAAAAGAGAGCTTTACCCCTGCTAATGAAAGCAGAGAAAAGGTGCACTGTAATTTCCCATGGGAGAAAATGACCATACTGTGGGATGGAGATGTTGTGCCATGCTGTTATGATTATGATAAAAAATTTGTGCTTGGAAGTATAAAGAAGCAATCCCTTTCAGAAATCTGGAATAATGAAAGAATCCAGACCCTTCGTCAGGAGTTTAAAAGCAACAATGTAACAAACCCTCTTTGCAGAAAATGTGACAAGTTGCGGCTGCCGCGTCATCTCTGGCAATGGTAATCTATGCTGAAGAAGGGCTGAAAAGGGACCATAGGGTTAACCGGTTTTAGAGAAATCATAGTATGATAATTCATTGTATCGGCGACAGTCATACCAATTTTTTTTGCGGTTCTGATGAGATGCAGCCTGAATGGCCGGATAATGGAATAAAAAATAGACATCCTTTTTTTCGGTCATATCGAATTGGCCCTGTGCTTGCCTATAATCTTTGCAGATACAATTCATCAACAAGGGGGAGGGAAAAGCTTTTTGAACTGCTGGGACAGCTGCCGGAAAAGAGCAACATCATGTTGTGTTTTGGTGAGATAGACTGCAGAGCCCATATTGTTCTGCAATCTGAAAAACAGGGCAGACCAACTAAAGAGATTGTAAAAGATGTTGTTGACAGATACTTTTCGGTGCTTCAGGAGGTCCAGGCAATGGGGCTTAACATTCTGGTGTGGAACGTGATACCCAGCGCGCCCACAGACATTAATTCGAGGATCAATGTGCCGCAACAATACCTGTTTCACGGGACATGCGCTGAAAGAAATGCTGTAACCATTCAGTTCAATACCTACTTAAAAAAACTTGCCAAAGCAAATGATATGTTTTTCATTGATTTTTTTGATAAATTCATGAATGAGGATAAATCTGTCAAATTGCAATATTACTGTAAAGATGATATTCATCTATCTCAAGATGCAATGCCCATTGTATTGGATGCGCTGAAAAAATTTCCGGGGTTCGAAGCTTGATTCTTGCGCTTTTGTAACTTATATGAGCCTGCCTCGGAGCCATGACTAATGTTGGCTTTTGGGGATAGCCTTGTCACATTCATCCCCCCATGGAGGCGGCAACCTTGTCATAATCCCAGTATGCTTTTATGGAAAGAAGTTTGCCCTCTTCATTTACTTTGTATACAGCCACAAGGTCAGTTTTTATTATCATTCCGTTGTCCATGGTGTTTGTAATGGTGGCGACATTTGCGCATTCGTTGCCGCAAGGGTGTGATTCCCGGACCACAAATTCTACCTTGCCTGGTGCGATAATCGTATCCCAGAATTTGGCAATTGCTTCTTTACCCTTGTGGCCCTCACCTGTGGGATCTAACGGTGATACGCCAACCGGGTCCTGAACGACCGCATCGTCGGTAAATAGTGAAAGCCATTCATCTTTTTCACCCCTCATTACAGCACTGACCGATTTTTTGCCTGCAGCAAGCGCAGGATGTTCATCTGGCATAAGTAAACCTCCATTCATTTTTTACAACCGGAGTCGTTTTATTTGTCTTCTCTGAATTAAGCCGCAGCTATAAATTTTTTTGCCTTGGCGATAAGAGCTTTTACATCTTCAACTGCCTTTTTTGCTCCTTTGCCCAGCAGAAGCTATTTTCACTGGGTTCAAATCCGATCATATAAACGCATACCCTATTTGGGAAAAATCAGGTGTCTGACCAACGCCGTGTTTCTGTAAAAATTTGCCTGCACTTTCAATACGTGACATTATTCCTATCTCCTTGTTATAATAAAATTGTTATATTAGTTTGATTTTTTGATTGCATATTTTAATTAATTAAAATAATATTTAAAAGTTAAAATAAAATAATATCAGTAAAGTAAAAATAAGGTCAAGTCAAGATCTTGGCTAAAAGAATTACAGGATCTTTCGTACTGTTGACAGGCAGCATCTCTGAATCAATACGTCTTTTGTGTTTTTTTGGGTGTATTTTTT
>JAUXBD010000038.1 GCA_030619585.1 Desulfobacteraceae bacterium | reverse complement strand
TGATGAACAGGCTTATGCCTATCTTTTTATACCAAAGGAGTCAGCCTTGGGCAGTAGCGCTAAAAAAAGACTTAAGGTTTTAATGGAGCACAGTGACCTTGGTTCCGGTTTTCAGATTGCAATGAGCGATCTGCAGATCAGGGGGGGGGGATCTGCTCTGGGTGTTTCCCAGTCAGGTAAAATTGCCGCTGTGGGTTATGACATGTTTCTTGAACTCATGGAAAGAACCATGTCCGAGTTAAAAGGGGAACCGGTTATGGAAAATCTTGAGCCTGAAATCCATGTGGAGATGTCCTGTTTTATACCTGAGGATTATATACCGGACATTGACCAGAGGCTCTTGGCATACCGCAGGCTGGCTAAAATGATTGTCTTAAGCGACATTGCGGATTTCAAGGAGGAGCTTGTTGACCGTTATGGCACCATGCCTGTTGAAGCAACCAATCTTTTGTTGAAAATTATGCTCAAGGTACTGTCAATAAAGGCAGGGGTGAAACGGCTGGAACTAAAAAGCCGGAACCTTACCTTAAGTTTCTCAGAAGTACATCAAAAGCATCCATTTGGTATAATTGACATGGTAACTTCCAGCCCGGGCCTCTACAAATTTACACCGGACAGTGTGCTAAAAGCCCGGCTCCCAAAAACAGGTGCTAACAACGCCCTGGCAAAGACCAAAAATATCTTGAAAGAAATAGCTCAACATGTTAACTGCTGAAAGGTTCTGCCCGGACAATCAGCCCAGACAATCAGACGAACAATCAGCAGATTGGAAATAGGGCTTTTACAGGCAGTTAAATAACAGGTTAATGTCTATTTCTAATGGTATCTTTCAAAATGAAGACAAGGTATAACATACAGATCATCTCGGCTATATTTATGGCAAAACTAATCCTTTTTGGTTTTTTGCTAACAGGGTGTCATAATAAAGGCACCGATGTAAAGGATAGTTACCTGTTTAAGATTGGAAACAGAACTGTTTCAGTTTTTGAATTCAACAAGGCTTTAGAGATTGCAAAGATAGCATATCCACATAATGTAATCCAGGACTCGGAAACATACAGTACGATTCGACTGCAACTTTTAAATCAGATGATAGAGGAGGTTATCTTTCTTGCAGAGGCTGAAAATCTTAATATAGTTGTCTCCGATGATGATGTTAAAAAAGCGGTGGAAGATATAAAAAGCGATTACCCTGATGATGAATTTGACCGAACCATACTTGAGAATGCAGTTTCTTATGACACCTGGGAACAAAGGATGAAAATGCGTCTTATAATGGAGACGCTTGTAAAAACGCAGCTGGAAGATCAGATTATAATAACCAAAGAAGATGTGCTGAAATATTATAAAGAAAACAATCCGGACAGGCCTCTTGCAGATGAATCAAGAGACCAGCGAGACAGTGTTAATGAGATGATTGTAAAAAGGTTAAAACGGCAAAAAGCGCAGGAGGCTTATACCCCATGGATAAAGGACCTTAAAGATAGATATCGGGATAAGATCAAAATAAATGAAGAGAAATGGAAAGAGATTATGGAGTCAAACGGTGTTTAACAAGGGTATTAGTATGATCCATAACAACAATAAAAAGATAACCGGCAGTTATTGGTGTAGCAAAAAAGCTTTACTGTTGTGTTTGATCCTTCTGGTCTTTTCATATTCTGTCAAAGCTCAGGAACCTAACGTTGTGGACAGGATTGTAGCTGTGGTTAACGATGACATTATTACGCTTATGGAGCTTAAAGAGGTTATCAATCCCTATGAAAAAAAAATTATGTCTCTTGGGTACTCGCCTGAAAAGCAGCGTAAGATGGTTTTCAAGGTAAGGGCGGAAACTCTAAACCAGATGATTGACATGAAGTTAACGGAACAGGAGATAAAACAACTGGATATAGTAATAGATGAAAATGAGATAGATAGCGCAATAGAGAGGGTTAAGGAGGCGAATTTTTTTACAGATGAGGATTTAAGAAAGGTTCTGGCCAGCGAGGGCTCAAGCATAGAGGAGTATAAAGAGAAACTTAGACAACAGATGCTTAAATCAAAGCTGGTAAACTATAAAATCAAATCAAAAATTGTAATTACAAAAAATGATATAAAAAAGTATTATGACAGCAATAAAGAACAGTATGAGGGAAAATCGAAATACCACTTAAGAAATATTTTTAAGCAAGTTCCCGACCAGGCCAGTAAACAAGAAAAGGACAGTGTTTTCGAAAAAATGGAAAAGGCCCTGGAAAGCTTAAGGCAGGGCGGATCTTTTGGAGATGTTGCCGGCACCTTTTCTGAGCTGCACAATGCTTCAAAGGGCGGGGATTTGGGGGTAATTTCAATAGATGTATTTTCTCCGCAGCTGCAAAAGGAGATAGCAGGTATGAAGGAGGGTGAGTTCACATCCATACTTGATACAGATCAAGGCTTTCAGATATTTTTTGTTGAGATGATAATAAAAGAAAAAGGAAAATCTTTTGAAGATGCATCACTTGAAATTGAGGAAAAGCTTTACAATGAAATAGTTGACAAGAAATTCCAGGAATGGCTTGAGGGACTTAGAGAAGGTGCGCATATAAAAATTATACAATAGACTTCTACCTTTATGCAAGACAGACCATAAAGTAAGGGTTTTGGGATTTAATCAGCCAAGCAGGCACCAATATGACTTCCGAAAATGATCAAAACAGAGTATCTTTCGGTCAGTATCTGAAAAACACAAGGCAGGATAAGCAGATAAGCCTTGAGGCAGTTGCCAATGCCATAAAAATTCAAGCAAAGCTTGTTGAACATATTGAAAATGAAGAGCATGATAAGCTGCCCACCGCTGTGTTTGTAAAAGGGTTTTTAAGGGCCTATGCTGACTTTGTGGGAGTTGATAAAGATAAAACAGTGCAATTCTATAATGCAAGTCTTGATGAATACAAAAAGTCTGCGGGGTTTGAATCTGATAGGCTTGGAAAGCGGGAAGCAACCTGGCAGCAGGTGTTTATCTTAATTTGCGCAATGATACTGGTTATAATTTTATCTGTATTTGTAATATCCCCGCAACCGGACATAATAGAAGAGGATCAGTTGGATCAAGTAGAACAGATCCTTAATGATAAAGAAGTATTGAATGCTGAAGGCAACAACGTGGAAGGGACATTGGAAGAAAGGGCGTCTCAAAAAAGAGCCAATACTATCTTGTTGAGAATACATACAATTGAGGCGACAACCCTTAAAATAATCGTGGACAATCAAGACCCCCAGAGCTATAATCTGCATCCTGGAGATCGACTTGAGTTTGCAGCATCTTCAGGGTTTAATATCCTTTTAGGCAAAACCAGTGCTGTCAGGTTATTCGTAAACGATAAACCATTTAGGGTGTCGGATAGTAACGGCCAGATGGTAAATATTCAGATTCCTTAGTTTGTTTTAGATAATAAAGACCAAGCGGGCAATCTATATGCATAATGATCGTAACAAGATACTTGTTGACAGTATAAAGAGGCTGCTAAGAAGGGGGGCTGTTACCCACCTGCGTAAGATTGTCAACAAGACCCATGCAGCAGACCTGTCTATTGTTTTTCGTTCTCTACCCCTTGTTAACCAGCACAAGCTTTTTAATATGATTGAGGATGTTGAGCATAAAGGTATACTTTTCAGTGAGTTGGAAGAGAATATCCTTCTGGACCTCATAGAGGCCATGAACTTTGACGATGTTGTTGTGATTCTGGAGCATATGCCGACCGATGATGTTGCTGATCTTATAGGCAAACTGCCTGGGGACAAATCCGATGCCCTCCTTGAAGCGATGAAAAATGAGGGCTCTGAGGAGGTTGAAGGCCTGCTCAGTTACGATGATGATACAGCAGGCGGTATCATGGTCCCGGATTTTATTGCCATTAAGGAGGATACAACCGCTAAAGAGGTGATAGAATCCCTTCAAAATGAGAATCTTGATGTGGAGATGCCCTTTTACCTTTATGTTGTGGATGAGTATGAAAGGCTGGTGGGTGTAAGTTCTTTGAGGCAGCTTGTTGTTGTTCATTCTGCAACACCAATTAAGGAGTTCATGACAACAGATGTTTTTTCTGTCCAGACTGATATGGACCAGGAAGAGGTTGCAAAAATTGTTGCACGGTATGATATCCTGGCTGTTCCGGTTGTTGATGAAACAAACAAGCTTGTGGGTATTGTAACTGTGGACGATGTTATAGATATTTTCAGGGCTGAAGCAACGGAAGACATCCTTAGAATGGCCGGTGTTGGCGAGGAATATATTGAAACCCGTTCTGTGCTGAGCAGTACGAGAATACGTCTGCCATGGCTGTTTGCAAGTTGCCTGGGAGGGGTAATTGCATTTTTTATTATAAATATGTTTGAGGAAAACTTAATCAAATTTGCATATCTTGCAGCATTCATTCCGATTATAATGGGTATGGGAGGAAATGTCGGCACCCAGTCCTCAACAATTGTGGTGCGGGGACTTGCAACCGGGCGTATCAACATCAGAGATTTCTGGCCGGTTGTTATAAAAGAGCTCACAGTGGGCCTATTGTTGGGAATAGTTTACGGCCTGCTTATAGGAGTTGTGGCGCAGTTCCAGTACAGCAAACAGATGCTGGCAATATCTGTAGGACTTGCCGTTCTCACTTCCATGTCGGTTGCAGCATTGGTGGGATCTTTGGTGCCAATGCTTTTTGCCAGGATACATGTGGACCCTGCAGTGGCCACAGGCCCTTTTGTTACAACCTCCATAGACATTATAAGCGTTTATTTCTATTTCCAAATTTCAGCGATCCTGCTTGGTATATAACCATTGGTTTATTATTGAAGATGAGCTCTTTTTCCACCCTATCCATCATGCTTCGTCGCATAGATTACGGTGACGATGATCTTATTATCACTTTTTTTACCTTAGACAGGGGTAAAATTTCAGCCATAGCAAAATCTGCAAAAAAAAGCACCCAGCGCTTTGCCGGTATTCTTGAGCTTTTTTCGGTTCTCCAGGCTGTATTCACAAGAGGTCGGGGCAAGGGCCTTCTGATTCTAAAAGAGGCTGTAGTGAAGCAGCCATTTTCAAATATCAGGAAGGACATCAAGAGAACCGCTTATGCAAGTTACTGGACAGAGATGATAAGCCAGTGGCTTGAGGAGGCAAGGCCCCAGGCAGAACTTTTTCATCTGTTGTTGCATGTTTTTGCAAAACTTGATTCCGGATTTTCTACAGGAGAGGAACTTAGCATTTTGTTTCAGATGAAGTTTTTAGCCCTGGCAGGCCTTTCCCCAAGCCTGTCACAGTGCAGCATATGTAACATTGAAACAGAAAAGATGGAAAAAAACAGCATTATGTTTGATCTTGCAAAGGGAGGTCTTGTATGCGAAAAATGCAGTTTGAATTCTTTCGGGAAAATATATCTCTCAAAGGGAACCATTAAACAGCTTCTTTGGAGCGGCAGCAGTGATTTTGAAAAAGCCCAGCGAATAAGGTATACTCCTGTGGCCTTGGATGAAGGGCTGAAATTTTTAGAGGCTTTTGTACCTTATCATCTTGGAAAACAGCCAAATAGCCTTAGGTTTTTACAAAAAATTCGTAAAGCAGGAATTTGAGGCGATGTTTTCCACTTTGCTATGTGCGCTAAATGTTCGGAATTAAATATGCCCGAGATCGGAAACATACTAAAGTCAAACTTGATTGCAGCATCGGCCCCGTGCAGGATAGACATGGGCGGGACACTTGATATAAGTATATTTAACTATCCTTTAAGACACCTTAACCCGTGTACTTTTAATATCGCTGTCAATTTAAGAACCAAAGTTAGTCTTTTGCCATATGATGATAATATGGTAAAAATTTCATCAAGGGGGTTTAAAGATGCAGTGTACCATATGGATGATGCGCCATTTGATCATCCCCTGGGGCTTATGTTTGCAATCGCAGCATATTTCAGGGCAGGGGGAGTGCATATTCACATAGACTCCTCCTCCCCTCCAAGAAGCGCCCTGGGTGGCTCATCTTCAGCAGCCGTCGCACTTGTTTTTGCATTTGCAAAGGTTTTTGAACTAAAAGGCGAACAACCCCTTTCCATACGAGAAACAGCTGTGCTTGCCCATACTATAGAAGAGAGCGTGGCTGGTGTGCCGTGCGGAATGCAGGACCAGCTATCAGCCGCTCACGGAGGGGTTAATGCATGGTACTGGCAGGCAGGTGCTGACAAATCCAAGTTTAGAAAAAAAGTTGTGAGAAAAAGAGCATCCCATAATAGTCTGGAAAAGCATATGGTCATAGCCTATTGCGGGATACCCCATGAGTCAAAAGATATTAACGGAAGATGGGTCCGTCAGTTTCTTTCAGGCAAGAACCGTGATCAGTGGAGAAAGATAGTTTCTTATACACAAAGATTCATTGATGAGTTTTCTTCCGGCAACTATAAAAAAGCATGCGAACTAATGAACCTTGAAACTGCCATAAGAAAAAGGATGACACCGGATGTGCTCGATGATATGGGAGATATGCTTGTTGAGTCAGCTGCTATCAACAACTGCGGTGCAAGATTTACAGGCGCAGGGGGCGGAGGTTGTTTATGGGCTCTTGGCGAGGCTGAGGATATAAGCAGACTAAAGGATATATGGAGCAAAATTCTTTCTAAAAGGAACGGTGCATCCCTTCTTGATGCAAGGATAGATCCTGAAGGGGTAAGAAGTGAGAGAGAAGTAACTTCTCAATAAGTGGGTGGTAACCAATTGAAGATCAGTTCCGCCTGCTGATAATAAAATTGAAAATGTCTGAAACTCGCTAACAGGCTCAAACAGTCAGAAATTTTCAATTTTATCACCAGCAGGCTCCACCGAGTTATTGAAAACTTATAAAGAAAGTCGTTCCAACATTTGTTATTTAAGGAATCAAAAAATGAATTTTCAGGACGTAATATTATCATTGCAAAAATTTTGGGCACGCAAAGGGTGTGTTCTGGTTCAACCTTATGATACAGAGGTGGGGGCAGGAACATTTCATCCGGCAACTCTTCTAAAAGCCCTTGGCCCGGAGCCGTGGGATGTTGCTTATGTTCAGCCTTCCAGGCGGCCCACTGACGGACGTTATGGTGAAAATCCGAACCGGCTGCAGCACTATTACCAGTTCCAGGTGATGTTAAAGCCGTCTCCTTCCAATGTACAGAATTTGTATCTTCAAAGCCTTAAAATCCTTGGAGTGGATCCACTTGATCATGATATCCGGTTCGTAGAGGATGACTGGGAATCGCCCACACTTGGCGCTTCAGGTCTTGGTTGGGAGGTGTGGCTGGACGGTATGGAGGTTACACAGTTTACCTATTTTCAGATAGCAGGAAGTATTGAGCTGCATCCTGTATCAGTAGAGATCACATATGGTCTGGAAAGGATTGCCATGTATCTACAGGGGATTGATAATGTATACGATCTTGTGTGGAACAATGATCTAACCTACGGTGATCTGCATCATCATCAGGAGGTTGAGCAGTCAACATATAACTTTGAACAGGCTGATGTTGATATGCTGTTTAACTTTTTCACTGAATATGAAAAAGAGGCACAAAGGGTGATAAAAGAGTCCCTGGTTTTGCCCGCCTACGAATACTGTTTGAAATGTTCACATACTTTTAATCTTCTTGATGCCAGGGGCGCAATAAGTGTTACCCAAAGAACAGGCTATATTGCAAGGATTAGAAATCTTGCCAGGGCATGTGCCAAAGGATATTTGGAACAAAGGGAGAATATGGGGTTCCCGCTTCTTAAACAGCAGGTTATAAAAAGGGAAGAAGCTGAGAAGATAAGAGGATGAGAAGTTAACAAATCCAACCAATTAAACCAATATAACCAATTAAGGATACCCACATATGAACGATTTATTACTTGAGATAGGAACGGAAGAGATCCCGGCAGGTTATATAGAGCCCGCCCTGAAAGCGCTGTCATCAAATCTTTTGCAAAAATTGTCTGATGCAAGGATCGGGCATGGAAGTGTGAAAACCTACGGAACCCCGAAACGGCTTTGTGTAAAAGTTAAAGATGTGGCTGACAAACAAAAATCTCAGAAAACTGAAATTATCGGTCCGCCGGAAAAGGTGGGTTTTGATGAAGATGGCAATCCCACAATGGCGGCAATTAAATTTGCAGAAAAGTTAGGGGCATCTGTTAAAACAATTCGGATTGTTGAAACAAAAAAAG
>JAUXBD010000161.1 GCA_030619585.1 Desulfobacteraceae bacterium | reverse complement strand
TTATCTCCTGAATCACCACGGGCCGATACAGGGCCTCTGAAAGTTTTTTAACTGCAACATTCTTAATGATCGGCGGCAGGATCAGAAAACCAGTGATGGTATAAACAACAAAGAAAATAGCGATCCCAAGACTGAATTTCTTCATACGACCCATGGCTTTGAGTTTTTGGATGAGATTCATTATTCTTTTATAACATTTGATATTGCAGTGATGTTCCAGTCGTTCTCATTTGCAGGCACATCAAGGTCCATAAATGGACACATAAAATTCACTTCAAAGTTGCACCTTTGAAGAAAACATCTTACTTCTCTTGGAAACATATAGCGCACAACATGCTTATCATAAAATTCCTGTATGATTTGGCGGTCTTTAAATGTAAGGCAACTATATGTCGTATGATAAAGCTGCTCCATCGCATCTAGCTTAGTCTCAGAAATGCGAAGAATTCGCCTATCTTTGTAATTCATCCACTTTATCCTGACAGGAGAGTAAGATCTAAGAGATGTGATGCCGTTTCTGAAGTCAAAAATAAATAAACCGTCTTTGGAAAGATGATTATGGACATTGCACAAGGTTTTTTTAAGACCGTCGTCAGATGTAACATAATTAATAGCATTAAACATACATATAACGGCGTCAAATTTATCTGGCAACGCTACATCTTCCATTCTTGAAACATGGAATTTAATATCTATGTCTTTGTAGTTTTTTAGTTTATTTCGCGCAGTATCAATCATTGCTGAAGACATATCAACACCGGCAACCTCATAGTCTCGTTTTCCCAGTTCAATTGCATGGCCGCCGGTGCCACAACCTAAATCAAGGATTGTTTTTACCCCGCCTGAATATTTTTGAAAAATTTTTTCTAAAAAGTCACATTCCGCTGCATAATCTTTATCATGATAAAACACATCATAATACTCAGCATAATCTTTACCAAATGTCTTCATAAGTAGACCTTTCGATTATTGCTTTCGTAAATAGCGTCAATCATTTTCATTACCTTAACGCCGTCTTCTGCAGAAGGCTCTGGTTGTTTGTTGTCTCTAAGTGCATCATAAAAGCCGTTCAGTTCCCATACATAGGATTGTGGAGGTACATGACCAAAATCTTCACATTTTATTAACCCGTTATTTTCCCCCTTCCAATATATTTTATCCCCGCCATGAGTATCAAACCGGCCATCAACTGTAATATAGCCGTGTGTGCCGTTGATCTCCACGTGAATGTATCCGGCCAGTTGTCTCCAGGAAGAAGAAATTAGAGCCATTTTTCTGTCACTGGTTATGAAAATGCCGCTGGCTGTGTCTTCAACTGGACAGTCTTTCCAATAAATGTTGGAGATTACGCCCATAGCCTCTGAAAAGTCGCCCATAAACCATCTTGCGATATCCACAAGGTGGCATCCATTGTCAAGCAGCGTGCCTCCTCCGCTGATTTCCTTGTCCCAGAACCAGCTTTCTTTTATTCTTTCACCATTGTGACCAATTCTGCCATTGAGACTGACAATATCACCTATTTCTCCACTTTTAAAAATTTCATATGCTCTCATCACAGTCGGAAAATAGCGATGATTAGACCCCATTTTTACGAATTTCCCGGTCTTTTTTCCTGCCTTGACTATGTCTTGAGCCTCCTTGGCATTTAAACTTAACGGCTTTTCACACAGCACATGCTTCCCGGATTCCAATGCCTTTATGCTTAAAGCCATGTGGTATTTATTGGGGGTTGAAATAGTCACGACATCCGCATCTGTTTCAAAGACTTCCTCTATTGAATAAGAACGAACACCCAATTTTTCTCCAACTTCATTTGCTCTCCCGGTGTTAACATCAGCAACCCCAAGCAATATCCCCAATGAAGATTCTTTAACAGCCCTCGCCCTCTTTTCTCCAAAAGAACCGGCCCCAACAACAATGGTTTTAAACATTCTTTAGCTCCCTATTTTGCTTTAGTCTGGCAATTCAAGCTTGACGCTTTTATGTTTCTTATTGCTTCAACAACGTAATTTATCTCTGCTTCTTTTAAATTCGTACTTGAAGGCAAGTATAAACCACAATTCCATAGCTTTTCAGAAATAGGCATAGAGATATCATCCCTTACATAATCTCTTTTAATTAAGCTGGGTTGTCGATGCATTGGGTAAAAGAAATCTCTGGTATCAATAGTGTACTTTTGTTTTAGAATGTCCTTAACTTTTGTTTTAGAAAACCCAAATACAGCTTCATCTATTAAAATACCATACATCCAGAAACTACTTTTTGCGTAATCCTTTTCCGGTGGCAATGTTATACCCTCTATATCAGACAAGCCATCAGAATATAATTTTGCATTTCCCCTTCTTTTTTCTACAGCATCTTCAACCTCCTCAAAAGATGCAAAAGCATATGCCGCGGTTAAATTATTCATCCTAAAATTAAACCCGATATCCTCATGGATAAATCTCGGAACTCCGAAGGCTTGATCCTTTAGCATGTGGGCTCTCTTCGCAAAATTTTCATTATCTGTTACAAGTATTCCTCCTTCGCCGGAAGTGATTATTTTATTTGCGTAAAAACTAAAACAAGCTATATTACCCAGACTGCCGGCCATTTCCCCTTTGTATTGTGTACCTATTGCCTCTGCAGCATCTTCTATTACATCTAGGTTATGCTTTTCTGCTATTGCATTGATTTTATCCATATCCTCAGGATGACCATAAATGTGGACAGGAATAATCGCTTTTGTTCGTCCGGTTATGGTTTGTTCAATTAAAGAAGTATCCATGCACCATGTTTCTTCGTCAGCATCCACGAAAACAGGTATGCCGCCATTATGGATAACTGCATGTGCGGTAGCAATCATGGTAAATGAAGGAATAATAACCTCGTCATCCGGTTTTATCCCTAGCGTTGCCAGGGCAAGATCTAAAGCTGTCGAACCGCTTGTGGTGCTGACACCATATCTGACGCCGACATACCTGGCCATGCCCTTTTCAAGTTTTTCAATGAAATTGACCTGTTCATCAAGACAAAGTGAAGATATCCAGTTTTTATCAATTGCAGCGTTTACATATTTTTTGGCATTTTTCGGAATAACTGGAATACATGTTGGAACTCTCATATGCAATACTCCTTTTTTTCCCGGCATTTGCTGAAATCATATACCAGGCTCTAAACAGTTCGATCCAAAAAGGGCATTTTCTCTTGAGAACGGATATGCTGCTCTATTAATAGATGCTTTCGAGCCTGGGACCCAAAAGAAAATCGATTCACATAATCGTTACTCGCCCTTTCCACCTTTTCTCTAAGGTTTGGTTTTAAGACAAGTCTTTTGATCTTTTCTGATAGTTCATCCATCGTAACGGCGGCAGGCAATCCGGAAAGGTTAAGTGTCTCCCCTACACCCTCAATATCCCGTCCTACTGTACATGAACCCGTTCCCTGTGCAAACGCCATTCTCCCGGATTGAGTGGCTTTTTGATACCAGATGACCGTGTAATCCAAAGAACGGAATGCAAACGGTAGAATTTCATCTGGGAGATAATTTTCAAAAAACAGGTTGCCTCTTCCATCATGGATGGATTTCAGGCGGTTCAAAAGGGGCAACGTCTCTGCTGGGGATTTATCGACCCTTTTTTGAATTGTGCCTGTATAAATGGCGATTACCTTATGGTCAGGAAGTTTCTTGTCGAGACTTTCCCTGAGCCTGTATACTGAAAGCGGATCTCTATCTTGTGTGATAAAACCAAAGTTTCCGATCAAAACGGTTTTTTCCGAAAAAAACATGTCATACAGAGCGGTTATCTCCTCCTTTTGCTTTCCGGGGATATCCGCCTGTTCCATCAAATACTTCAGGAATATTTTTTTAGCACTCTCCTGCGGCACCATAGCAGGATATGTTTGAACACCGTGCCTCAAGACCGTTATTTTGTCTTTATATTCAGGGAATGCCCTTATAACTGCTCTGCGGGTTCCATCAGAAAAGACCGGCAATGCATCAAGATAAGGAATGACCTCTTTAAGAAGTTCGTATTCCCTTTCATCAAATCCAAAGGGCGTCTCGACAGACTGAAAATGGAGTGCTTGAAGGGTGGCAACAATCTTATTCTTTTTCTGCTTGGCCTCTTTAATTAATTTAATAAATGGAATGGAGGGATCGCCCCACATGCCGAAGGCATGCTGAAACCACAGAAGATCCCCATCTAAATCAGGAGGTAGATGTGGATTAGATAAAGAGATCGTATACGAGACATGATGATCACATGGTTCATCAGATATTGCAAATGTCCCTGTTTCAGGTGAGATCACTCTCCAACTATCTTCAGGCAGCTTAGAGACGAGACATTTAATATAATCTCCAATCCCACATATTATAGGCGGAAAGGTACAGACAAAATAAATCATGACGTCTTTCTTTAAAAAATATAGTGGCGGGCCATGGGCAACCGCCAGTGTTTGCCCCAAACAACTACATTCTTAACTCAAGGATATGAAAAATGATGCTTACAGCTTGCCCAACCTGCCGATTTCGTACATCTCCTCTACTTTGCTCATAAGGCCTAGGGCCCTTATTCTCGCGTCAATTTCCTCCTTGAAAGCGTCATCTGCAATAAAAACCCTTTCCGGTTTAATCATGTCTCTGCCGCCAATCTTACACCCGCTGAATTCTTCAAGAACATCGGCTCCTTTCCCTTTTACAATGTCCTCAAAAAAGATCATCATGACGTTTTTTCCATCAGCCTGCTGGGCTGCAAAGTAGTTTTCATATGTATATACCACCAGCCACTGGTCCATAAATTCCGTAACCCTCGGTGCATGGAACTTTTCAGCAATGGCCCGATACTGATTTTGAAAAAAATCTACAAAGCCGGTAATGTTTTCAATCCACCAGTTATAATTTTTGGTCAGATCCTTTGCATACATGGCAAAAATCTCTGCAAAACTCAAAAAACAGTCCGCCGGCTCTCTGCACAGATGCGCAACCTTACAATTATACTTTTTGGCCATATCCTTTAAAACAAACTGAAGCCTGTTTGGTTGTAAAATAACATCACCTT
>JAUXBD010000283.1 GCA_030619585.1 Desulfobacteraceae bacterium | reverse complement strand
CACCCATGCGTGTACCTAAACTGATTCAAATATTGAAAATGTCCTGGTCAAAGACATATTTTTTTATGAAAGAGGCGATACCCATTTTTATTCTGGCGTCATTTTTAGTATTTATTTTTGAACGAGTGGGCGGTCTGTCATTTTTAGAACGGATTTTAGAACCTGTAATAAATGGTTTTATGGGGCTCCCTGAAAAAAGTGTGCAGGTATTTATCAAAACCATTATCCGGAGAGAAAGCGGCGCAACAGAGATAGAACACCTGAGCAGTCTTTATGACAACGTACAGCTTGTGGTAAATTTGCTTGTGATGACATTTCTTTCACCGTGCATTAATGCAACAATTGTTTTGTTTAAAGAGCGAGGAAGTAAAACTGCAACTGTTATCCTTGGTACAGTGATGATTTATGCCATACTCGTGGGGAGTTTTGTCAACCACGCTTGTCGTTTTCTTGGAATTACTTTTACATAAGAAGCCAGCTAAATAATATTGAACTTATTCCAATAAAAGGGTAAAAATAGTCTAATAGCCAAAAAGGTTCAGGAGGAAATAAGGTGCTTACTGAAAAGCAAGAAGAGATAATGGAAGCTATCTGGTGCGCTGCTGAAAACAAAAACTTTTCCATTGAAGGCATTAAAAATGAGTGTATTGTTGACATTTCTGAAGCTGATCTTTTGGAACTCGAACAAAACGGCCTCATCGTATCCAGTGATGATATGATCCTTTTTACGAGTAGTGGCAAACCTATTGCAGAAGCAATAATGCGGCGACATCGCCTGGCGGAAGTACTGGTGTACAGTATTCTTAAATTGAGAGATTCAGCCATGGAAGAAGTTGCCTGTAAGGTTGAGCACCGGCTTTTATCAGAAGTTGAAGAGTCTATTTGTATATTGCTTGGCCACCCCGAAATCTGTCCGGATGGAAAACCGATTCCAAAAGGGAAATGTTGTAAGAAAAGGCTTCGATCCGTTAGCAACACTGTCGTCAGTTTAACCGAACTAAAACCCAGTGAAAAAGGTAAGATTACATACATCAAACCCGGCAGTCACTCTAATTTTCACCAGCTCATATCGTTTGGATTACATCCCGGTGTTACCGTAACCGTTCATAGAACAGGTCCGGCATTTTGTATCAAATTTGAAAACACAGAACTTGCAATAGACAAAGAGATTGCAAAAGAAATCTTTGTCTGGAAAATAGAAGGCAAGGACGATGAAAAATAATATCGTATCTGAATTTGCAATTGTTGGTCACCCAAATGAGGGCAAGTCTTGTGTTGTTTCAACACTGACAGAGGATGACAGTGTCGGAATAAGCCCGACACCTGGTGAAAACGAACAGATGGTGCGTTATTACGGCTGCTATTCAAACAAATCAAGGGGGTTAAGGAAAAAGGCTGGTCGAGATAATGAAGTGCCGGCACTTATAGCTTCAGACATTTCACGCAAGAATTTCAGAAAATTTTCCCCATACACTTCCACATTATTTTTCTTGTACAAGTTAAACATTTTCCTGCTATTAGCTCTACCACAACATCATGTGTAAAATTTATATTGACACACAACCCCATTTTTTATATACATCTATAATAAAAAAGTGAACTCTTATCTTTTTTTGGACGCGGCACTAAGTTCCTATTTTTGAAAAATCCGCAATATTCTCAAAAAGCCCTGATATTTTGCCAAGTAGCGCTAACCTGTTGTTTCGCACCTTTTCATCCTCAGCCATTACCAGCACACCGTCAAAAAACTCATCAACTGGGCAGCGCAAAGAAGCTATATCAAGAAGCGCCTGATCGAAATCTCCTTTGCTTAGATTTTCGGCGACCTTTGACTTTACATTGCTGCACGCTAAAAGAAGATCGGATTCACAGACATCCTCAAACAGACTTTCGTCAACTGCTACATCCTTGCTATGGCCGGCTTTTTTAATGATGTTCACAGCTCTTTTAAATGCAATTGCCAGCGGCTCAAAATCGGGCTGGCCTTTGAGTTTCTCAAGAGCCCGCACCCTTTGCCAAACATCAGGCACATTATCCACGGAGACAGTTGTAACCGATGCAATTATATCTTTTGAAAACCCCTCTTCTGCAAGAAGATGTGATATCCGATTTTGCAGGAATGTATAGACCTGATCAGAGGTCTTTCTTACCTTACCATCTTCTTCTTTGCCAAACAGCTTAACGCTTCTGTTTATCAACTCCCTTAGTGAAAAACTAAAATTTTGATCAAGTATTATCTGAACGATGCCGATCCCTTGCCTTCTTAATGCATAAGGATCGGAAGTGCCTGTTGGGATGAGGCCAAGGCCGAAACAACCGCAGATGGAGTCGATCTTATCAGCCATACTAAGTATTGCTCCACCAATTGTTTCAGGAAGCGGCCCCCCTGAATAAGTGGGCCTGTAATGCTCCTCAATTGCCAAAGCAACCTCTTTGTGCTCTCGGGCTTTTTCTGCATAAACCCTTCCCATTATCCCCTGCAGTTTGGTGAATTCAACAACCACCTTGCTTACGAGATCTGCCTTGCACAAAAATGCAGCACGTAAAATATGGTTTTTTTCATCAGAGCCATTATCCTCAGAACCATTATCCAATGCTTCAGACAAAAACTTTGCAAGTTGTTGAACACGGGTTATCTTTTCGTACACAGATCCAAGCTCTGCCTGAAACATAACCTCCTTAAGTTGCTCAACCATGTTTTCAAGGGAAACTTTAAGATCACTTTTGTAGAAAAACATGGCATCTTCAAGCCTGGCCCTAAGAACTCTTTCGTGCCCCTTTGCAACAAGCGCCATATTATTTGCAGATGTGTTATTCACCGCTATAAAACAGGGCATCAAGTTGTCGTTTGAATCAACCACAGCAAAATATTTCTGGTGCTCCCGCATGGCTGTAATAAGCACCTCTTTTGGAAGCTCTAAAAATTTAGTGTCAAATCTTCCGGCCACCGCAAACGGATATTCAACAAGATTTGTTACTATATCCACAAGCTCCTGGTCCCTGGAAACTTTTCCGCCAAGGTCGCGTGCTATATCTGAAATTTCCCGAACAACAAACTCTTTTCTTTTGGCAAGTCTGGGGATTACATTTGCATCCTGCAGGGACTTATTGTACTCACCAGGCTCTTTAATCTTAATTTTTTTTGGATGCATGAAACGATGACCGTATGTATATCTTCCGCTTTTCAAGTCTCCTAAGGAAAAAGAGACGACACTGTTTCCCAAAAGTGCCATAACCCACTGGATCGGTCTTGCAAATTCAATGGAAAGGTCACCCCATCTCATTGTCTTTGGAAACGGGATCGATAAGACCGCCCCGGGCAGGATGCTTTTTAAAACAGTCTTTGATAAAAGCCCTGGTTCGATTTTTACTAAAAACAGGTATTTACCTTTTTTTGTTTCAACAATCCGAAT
>JAUXBD010000264.1 GCA_030619585.1 Desulfobacteraceae bacterium | reverse complement strand
GTTTGCGAGAGTTAAAAATATTGCTCTACGTTCTATGCGCCTTTAGGAGGGGTTCGGGAATTGCTGTAACCCCTATTATATTTGTCTCTCAAATATTAAAATAAATGGCGGAGAAACGTGTTTGGTTGTCATATGTATATAATTATTGACATCTATGGCTTTTGATGTATAAATAAATGGAAATATTAACATCAAATAGCAATGGTGCTGGTTATGGAACTCAATTCAGACAATGCTGTCAACTATCATTACGACAAATTTCCACCAATTAATCTTGATTATAGACAATTTGTTGAACAATTAATAAAGGCAACTGATGCGGTTGCTCGTTATGACCAAATGTTAAAAAATATGCATAACAGTGAAATACTGTTAGCCCCCCTACGCAATCAAGAGGCCGTTATATCATCAAGAATGGAAGGTACAGTAAGTACCATGGATGAAATTCTTAAATATGAGGCTGACCATGACTCTGAAACAGAGAACAATACCAATGTAAGATCTGAAATCATAGAAACTATTCTTTATCGAAGGGCATTGTGGGCTACACAAAAAGCAATGGAAGAGGGTTATCCATTATCCCAATCCTTGATTAAAGGCATCCACCAACAACTACTGTCCTTTGGACGTGGTGCTCAAAAATCGCCAGGAGAGTTTAAGAACGAACAAAATTATCTGGCTGATAAGTTGTTAAAAAAAATACTATTCATTCCTATTAGTCCTGAAAAACTACAAGAAGGTTTAGAAAAGCTATTTCAATATATAGATGAAAGTGCACACCCAGTATTGATTAAAACAGGTATTACCCATATTGAATTTGAAGCACTGCATCCATTTAAAGACGGTAACGGTCGTATTGGTCGTATGCTGATTACATTGATGCTGTGGTCTTCTGGAATAATATCTGCTCCCCATTTTTATATAAGTGGATACTTTGAAGATAATAAAGACCTTTATATTGATACAATGAGGAACGTCTCCGAGAGTGGAGACTGGGAAGGATGGTGCTCCTTTTTCCTCGAAGCTGTTGAACAACAAGCAATCAGAAACCTCTCTGTTGCTGAAGCGATAAGGGATCTTTATGAAGAGATGAAATCAGTATTCTCAGATGTTCTTTCCTCTAAGTGGAGTGTTAACGCATTGGATTTTATATTCACAAATCCAGTATTTAGAAACAACAAATTTACCACAGACAGTGGTATTCCAACACCAAGTGCAGCTAGATTTACACGGGTACTATTAGAAAAAAACCTAATTCTAACATTAGAAGAGGCCTCTGGAAGAAGGCCTGCATTATATGCCTTTGAGCCATTAATGGAACTGGTAAGAGTGTAAATTAAAATTGCCGAACAATCGCATGCACCCGGACATCAAAAAGCGCAGCTCCTCGTCGCTCTGCTTTTTGCTGCCGGTGATGCGAGGCGTTAAAAACTTGTGATCACGTTATCTTCTCTGTAATAAAAAATATTTTTCCCAATATTGGGATTGTTGAAATACTAGAATCGTCCGCTTTAAAAATTACCTCAAAATTCCAAAATTCTGCCAAATTTATGAGTCATGTAAAATTTCTCAAATGTTTAATAAAAGTTTCATATTAGTCTCACTCAATATAGCAATATCAATATTCTGAGTATAAATGTGCACCCCATAATGGCCTTTACTACCTTAACCTCATATTCTTGGTTTTAATCCCCCAGACAAAGAATTTTATCCATGAAAAACCAAACTTCATCAGTTCAAGATCATCTGCTTTAAGCTTTTTAAGTGTTGCCGATTTTACTTTGTATCGTTTTAAAAAACTGCTGTTAAACAGAAAATCACGATATTGGTCCAGGTTATAGGCAGCCATAAATGCCATTTTCCCCTTGGGTCCGTTGGGGCCCTGTTTGTCCCAGGGATCGTTGTGAAACATGCTTTTTAGCTCGGCCCATTTTAAAGTCATCCGGTTGTATTTAACAGCTTTTTGGTCTTTGGCCCATGACTTTATAGTCAATTCCTGATCTTCATGCTGCCCCATGCAAAAATCAGGGGGTCTGAAAAAATGGATAAGTTCCGGTTTGTTTTTGTCAGGATTTAAAAAGATTCCCTGTTCCACAGGAAAGGTGCGGCATGTGTCCGGACGGTCAGGGTATACACTGCATCCTGACGCTCTTAAAAAAGGACAAGTATTTTCACTGTTGTCAGACATTTGTAAAAGCACATCAGGAAAGAAATTGTCAGGGCGCAGAACAATATCCACATAACTGTCAAGGAACCGGTCCGAGGAAATTTTCAGGCTATTTTTCAGCCTTAAGACATCATACGGGTATAAAAAAAGGTTAAGGTTGCGGCAACATTTGTTAAAGCATGAAAGCCCTGAATGACAGTTAAAACCGAAAATATCTTTGTCAGAAAGCCTTTTTCCGGGCAGTTTGTCTATCTCTTTTAAGTTAATGGATTTCATAATAGCATTATTCGAATAGTACGTAGAGAGCATAGCCCATAGCGGCCCGTGCCGTGCACTATGGGTCATCCGCAAGCATCTGTGCGATTGTCCTTTTAAATTTTGTGGTAAAACCAAATTTTAGCGTCAGGTCCTTTTCCAGTTGAGCCATCTTGATATAAAAAGGGGTGCGGTCAAACCTGAAATACCTCTTGCTCTCACACTGCCTGGTAAATTCGCCACATCCGGGGCTATAGACTATATCCCTGCCGGGCTTTTTTAGCTCATGGGAAACACCGTGCAGCCTGCATATCATCGGCCGATAATTGTACAATATGCACAGGCCGTCAAAGTTTAACGGACACATCTGCCTAACCTGCTTTTTTTTTACATCATATTCAATGGCTTTTTTATTATAATCCACAGCCTTTTTTGTTGCCTTGATCTGCTTTTCTTGTGCAAGAGAGCTTAGTCCTTCAAGAAGATAAAGGTACTCTATATGTGTGTGGTGATAAAATCGCGTTAAGCAGCAATTTTCAATGCATCCTTTGCAATCAAACCCGTAATAAGCCGCAGCGTTTCCATAGGAAGAATCCATTTCCCCATACAGGGTGGCTAATCTTTCAAAAAAAGAGCCATATCTGTTTTTAATCATGTTATACTTATACCATGGGCGAGGGGAAAAAGATCTTTTCATAAAGACCAAGTGCATATCTATCTGTTATACTGGCAATAAGATCGCAGACTGTTCTCTCAACAGGTTGGTTGCCCTGCTTACTCCCTGTCAGATTTATAGCTTCAAGCTCATCTTTCAGCATCTCTTGATTGGTTAAAAAGTGTGTGTAGAGCTCTGAAAGGATCTTTTTAGACTTTAAGAATTCACCATGGACCTGGGGAGAGCGGTATACACTTTCATAAAGAAATTCTCTTAGTGTGGTCATTGCAGAGTGTACTTTACCGCTCATGTTGAGGTGAAGCTCACCTTTTTGAATTTTACTTGAAAAGATAAGATCCTGTATCATTACTTTGGCGCGCTGTGCATGTGTGTGCCCGAGAATTTTTGAGCAGGGTTCCGGGATCTTGTTTTCAGTTATTACACCGCTTCTTATTGCGTCATCCAGATCATGGTTAAGATACCCCATGATATCGGCAATCCTGACAACCCTTCCCTCAATGGTGGAAAGTCGGAGGCCAAGCGG
>JAUXBD010000148.1 GCA_030619585.1 Desulfobacteraceae bacterium | reverse complement strand
TTCAGGCCAATTTTTTAACAGTGCTGGTTATTTCTCTTGCGATATTTTCAAGAGGAGCCACAACATCCACACTACCTGTTGCAATGGGCACCTTTGGCATCCCAAATACAGTGCATGAGTCTTCGTCTTGTGCAATGATGAAAGAACCGTTGCGCTTCATGAGTTTTATGCCAATGGTGCCGTCAGATCCCATGCCTGTCATAATTACACCGGTCGCCCTTCCTATGTAGTGATGCGATATGGACCTGAAAAGATAGTCGACCGAAGGCTTGCAGCTGTTTTCCGGTGGATCATCGGTTATTCTGATAATCCTGTCTTTTCCATCTGCTCCTGCTACCACTTTCATCTGTTTGCCCCCCGGGGCTATTAACGCTGTGTTTGATGCCAGACGTTCACCGTCTCTGGCTTCCCTCACATCAATGGCACATTTTGCATCCAGGCTTTTTGCCAACGATTTTGTAAAAATAGGGGGCATATGCTGAACAATCAGAATCGGAGCTCCAATATCGTGGGGTATATCAGGCATCATTTTTGCCAAAGCATTCGGCCCTCCGGTTGATATGCCGATAACTACGATTTCGGACTTTAACCGCCTGACTGCGGGGATTTTCTCAATGCGCCCGGCAACATCTGTTGTGTATTTTAGAGATTTTGGGGACTTATTTGCAGGACTGTCTTTACCGGCCGCTTCTCGTTTTATAAAGGGCTTACCTTTTAATATGTTCTGTATCTCTTTACGCCTGGAGAAAGCCTTTAACATTGGCACAAGCAGATCTTTTACAGCCTTTGAGTTTTCAGCCATGGTTCCGGACTGGGGTTTGGGAATAAAATCAAAGGCGCCCAGTTCAAGAGCTTTTATAGTCATCTCTCCGCCTTCATGGGTCAGGGTGGAAAGGACAATAGCTCCCACATACGGGGTCTTCTCTTGAATCTGTTCCAGAACTTCAATGCCGTTCATCTCAGGCATTTCAATGTCAAGGGTTATGAGGTCGGGCTTTAAAGATACAATCTTGTTCATTGCTATCTTGCCGTTATTTGCAGTGCCGACAACCTCGACACCTGGAATGTCAGACAGCACATCACCGACTATTTTTCTGTACAAAATGGTGTCGTCAACGATTAAGACTCTTAATCTATTCAAAATACACTCTTTTCCAATGTGGGTTATTTAATCGAGAAAATTATCGCTGTTTGTATAAAAAGGGGTGGCCAATGAAACATCTTGTCTTCGAAGGTTTTACTCCTCTTTGAGAACCTCTTCAATATCAAGCACACCTATAAGCTTGTCTTCTGTTTTAAACACTCCTTTAAAAAATTTTCCTTTTACCCCGCCTATATTTGCCGGTGCGGGCTCAATTTTATCTGATCTTGCAAGAAGTACATCGCTGATGCTGTCAACCAAAAGGCCGATCTGTTCATCTTGTGAATCTACGATAATGTTACGATTCTCTTTGCTTATATTTATGGGTGACAGTTCAAGTTTGTCCCCAAGGTCAATAACCGTAACAATCCTGCCACGCAGGTTTAACACACCAACAACATATGCCGGGGCCTGTGGCACATGTGTGATATCCACATTCTTGTTTATCTCCTGGATATTTAAAATATTAATTCCGCATAGGGATTCTCCCACATAAAATGTGGCAAGCTCCAGAATGTTTTTTTGTTTGGCATCGAAAGAATCTTTTTGCATAGTCCCCCCCTAAAAGGTCATCATTTTTACATCTAACCTATTTGCTTAAGATAGTTTCTTACACTTTCAAGCAGTTTTTCCCTGTCAAGTTTTATCTGGTAATCATCTATGCCGGCTTTTTTCCCCTTCGCAATATCTTCATCACCGGCAAGGGATGTGAGGGCTATTATTCGAAGATGTTTAAAACGTTCATCTTCTCTTATTCTGCTAGTAAGTTCAAAACCGTCCATATTGGGCATTTCAAGGTCTGTCAGAACGATATCTATCTCATCAGCATGCTCTGATAAACGATCCAAGGCAAGCGCGCCGTTTTCAACAGCAATGACCTTGTAGCCATCATCTTCAAGGAACCCTGTAACTTGGTTTCGGAAAAAGTCTGAATCTTCCGCAAAGAGGACTGTATACTCTTTGCCGCCGGACATCCTTTCACGTTCTTTTTCATCAAACCATTCAGGTTGCAAGGTCTTGATAATTTCAAACATATCAACCATCAAGGTTGTATGCTCGTTAATAATAGACGATCCCATGATGCCAGGCTGTTTTAAAGTCGTGTGATCGATATTCACACTTACCTCAACTGCGTCAACAGGAGGTGTAACCATAAGGCCGACCTCCCTTCCTGCAAGTGTAAATATTATTACTTCAAGCTGTTTTCTTTCAGGAAGAGGCTGTACTGTTGCCACCTGATCAAGAGTAAAAAGGGGCAGGGTTCCCTTCCTGTACTGAATCACCTTTTTCCCGCCCACATTTTCTATGTTTGTCACATTTATTCTTTCAATACGTTCAACCATACCCAGCGGAACTGAAAACTGCTCCTCCGCTCCATTTCTGAACAGGAGGAGAGAAGCCTTTTCTTTATCGCTTTCCTGGGATATTTTCTTTTTTACCTGCCGTGCTGCGTCCCCAACCCTTTTTGTCCCTTCAAGTGAAGTGAGTTTTGCCATATGGGCAAGGCCTGCCACATCAAGAATCAGGGCCACTTTGCCGTCACCCATTACGGTAGCGCCTGCATATCCATTGCATTTTTTTAAATGCCGGCCGATGGGCTTGACAACAATCTCCTCAGAATCACGAAGCCGGTCAACAACCAAACCGTATTTAAAACTGCCGGCAGAGACAACAGCAATGTTGATGGCACTATTGGCGTGAAAACGGCGGTTCGATATGGTGCGTTTATCTGTATTATCCTTCTCTATCTCCTCATCGCCTTGGGAACTATCAGGCAGACTTTCATCTTCTGCACCCTTAGCCTTTTCTTCAAAAAGCGGGCTATGTTTTGAGCGCCTGTCAGCAATGGATTTACGTCTGTTGTGCAGCTCTGCCCCAAGCTCCGGGTCTATATATGTTTGCTGAATCTCCAGCACACTGGCCAGATCAAGAAGGGGCAAAAGGTTTCCCCTAAGTCTCACAACCTCAGCATCACCGATCTTTTCTATCCTATCTTTTACCATGCGTGCAGGAATCCTTAAAAGTTCGTTGAGATTTACCTGTGGTATGGCGTATTTTTCCTGGCCGACTGATATTATTTGGCTGGGAATGATTGCCAGGGTCAGGGGCAGTTTTATACGGATGGTGGTGCCCTTGCCAACGCTTGAATCAATGTCGATTATGCCGCCAAGCTTATCTAGATTTGTTTTTACAACATCCATTCCCACTCCCCGTCCTGAAACATCTGTAACTTTTTCAGCAGTGGAGAAACCAGGAAAGAAAATTAATGCAACTTTTTCTTTTTCGGACATGAGAGATGCTTGCTGTTCAGATATCAAACCTTTACTGATAGCTAAATTTGCCAGCTTTTCTCCATCCAAACCCTTTCCGTCATCTGATATTTCAATGTTAACCTGGCCGGCTTCATGGAATGCTCTAAGTATTATTTTTCCAGTAGGGTTTTTACCCATTTCCCTTCTTATCTTTGGGATTTCTATGCCATGGTCAACGGAGTTTCGTACAAGATGAGTGAGGGGATCGCTGATCGCTTCAATTATTGTTTTGTCAAGTTCAACATCTTTACCGTCAATAGAAAAGTTGATCTGTTTTTTAAGGTCCCTGGAAAGGTCTCGTACAACCCTTGGAAATTTGTTGAAAACATTTGAAATCGACTGCATCCTTGTGCGCATAATCGCTTCTTGCAGTTCCGATGTCACCATATTGATCCGTTGACCTGCTGTTTCCAGTGTCCTGGTATTATCGCTTACAATACCTTGAAGCAGCTGGTTCCGGCTGAGCACAAGCTCTCCTGCCAGTGTCATAAGCGAGTCAAGAAGATTTACATTCACCCGCAAAGATGTCTGGGCCTGGGTGGGTTGTATTCCGGGCGCAGGCTTAGTAGATACCTCTTTTTTGTTTTCATCAACTATAAGCTCTGGCTGCTCTTTGAGTTCTCCGAAAGGCTCTTCGTTAATTTCGCTGATATGCTCTGGAACCCCTTCGGGTGCAGTTGGAGCTATTGCCGGTTCTGGTTCAGTGGGAGTTATGTCTGGTGGCTGGATCTCAACTTGTTCCATATTTGGGGACGGATCAACCGGTTTCACTGTTTCCGGTTCGGTCGGTTTTGGTAAAGACGGCCCTTTTGAAGGGGTGATCATATCCGGTGTAATTGTATGAATGAATTTCTCATCAATCTCAAAAAGGGTGGATATTATTTCAGGCTCTATAATAGATGCAAACAGAATTAGAAAGGGTAACTTCTTGGGTGGAATCTCCGATTCAAGTGTGCCCACCGATTCTATATCGATTTTGGACTGGATAATTACACCGCTGTTAAGCATCATTGATACTACTTCCATTGGGTTCTTGTTTTTTCTATGTATGTCCTTGATAAGATCATACTCCACAAGATAGATGATCTTTCCGGTCTTCTGGGCTTGATCGATATCAAATTGGGGGGCTGTAAAACTTATTGTTCCGTCAGGAAGAGTGATATCCATGATATTTTCCACGGTATCCTTTCTGTCATCCGGCAGGGAGTCTGTGGTGAGGTTAACAAGGGATGTGACCTGCTCCGACACATCAATATCATTACTTTTCTCAACATTATGGATAAGTTCCCGAAGCTTGTCAAAACCTTTGAGAAGAATGCTGATAGACTCAGAATCGGGTGTCATTTCTCCTATTCGTACCAAGCCAAGGACATTTTCAAGTTTGTGGGAAAGTTCTTTGATATTGTTAAGCCCCATAAACCCGGCACCTCCCTTTATTGAATGGGCGGCCCTGAAAACTTTGTTTACGAGTTCTTCGTCAATCTTTTCCCCTGAATCCTCTATTGCTAAAAGATCGTTTTCAATATCAGACAGGTGTTCCAATGATTCTTCCACGTACATCTGTAATGTTTCATCGTCATCAAAAATCATTGTGATCCTCCGAATTGATTAAACCATGTAAAATACATTTTGTTGAAGCTGATAGATACTTAAAAAGATCAAGACATTAATCTTTTAGATTAGACCAGAAAATTGTGTGTAAGTCAATAATTCCATTCTATGGGATTTACCCCTTAAAATAAAACAAAATTGCTTAATATATTAAAAAAGGGTTCT
>JAUXBD010000033.1 GCA_030619585.1 Desulfobacteraceae bacterium | reverse complement strand
GCTGATTATAATGAAGATCTCTTTGGCGTCAAAGATGAACCAAGCCAGGATGAAAATGCGGAGGGAAAAAATGAGTGAACACTCTCCGGAAGATACGGAAAAGAAAAAGAGAGCAATTTTTGATGGTATGGGTCCGCGAGGTCGGGATAGGGTATTAAAGATAGGATATGAGAAATGGGACCCCTTTGAAGCGCCCAGCGACCCAATTGATATAAGAAAAGACAAAACAAATCGTACCAGCCAGGCCCTTATAAGGGAGTTTTTACAAGGCGTTAAAGATGTAGAATATTCAAATGACTACGGAAGAGGGGCGTGGGAAATCTGCCTTGGGATCATTAACAAAGAAGAAAGGTTCAAGGGTATGTATGATTTTGCCTGTTGGTATCAAGATTTGCTGTCCCGAGAAGGATGCAATTAAAAGGGAGATATCTTTTTGATCCCAAAATCTTTTTTCAGACGGCCTATGAATCCATGTTTTTATCAACCATCTCTTTAGTTAACTGTTCAAGATGTTCGATTAAAAAACCGGACTCTTCCACAGAAAGCGAAGTGGTGGCCTTTTCATTCTTTTCATCAATCACATTGAAAACAAACAGCGGTTTTTGTTCCGGCCCTAAATCGACCTTTTTACCTATTTTTTCCTGCGTTTTATTTACAATTTCATGATCAACCGCATCATTAGGTCCAAGCCCGGTGATCCTGTTGACAATATCATTAGTGATTTTATCAATAATAGCCTTTCGTTTTCCTTTTGCGGATATACTAATCTTATCAGAAAACGGGATTTCTCCACGATTGTTTTGCCTGTCCAGAATTTTGCTCTGGCTAAGTTGTTTGGCATACATCTTCATCACCTTATGCATCTGATAAGCTGGTATCTTCATAAAAAGCTCCTTAAACTTAACGCTACTATCGGCATGTCAACCTTAAAACCCAAGAAAAGATTGTGTGAACATTATGATTTTGGGATTGTTGATAATGTATGTTTCTCATGTCGTCCCGAAAGAGTTCTATTGCGCATGGGCAGAACAATATATCCTGATAAAGCGCTTATGACTTTCAAAGGCGATGTGGGGGAGTTCATCGGGGTGAAAAAATCCGGCATCAGATGCATCGTCTCCGGGGATAAGGTCACCGCAATAGTCCATCACAAGAAAGCCAATAATAAGTACGGTGTTATATCTTGGGCTTTCGTTTGATGTAACACCAAGAAGGATGTTGATTTTTCCCTTAAGCCCGGTCTCCTCTTCCAGTTCTCTTAAAGCGCCTTTTTCAGGGGTTTCTCCAAGTTCCATAAAACCTCCCGGCAGGCACCATGAACCTTTTTTGGGTTCAACACCTCTTTTTACAAGTAGCACATCGCCTTTATCATCAATAAGAACAACAGCTGTGGCTGGCACGGGATTTTCATAAATCGGTTCATTGCAATGCTCGCAAAAAGGGCGGAGGCGACCCTCACATACCTTTTCAACTAGTTTAGAACCGCAAAAACTACAAAAAATCTTTTTTTTTGTATCCTTCACTTTCATGAGGGATGCGGGCTAATCGTCAAAGTCCCCTCCTGGACCCTTGTCAGATTTAATAGAAGCAGCTCGCTCCATGATTTTTCCCCGGGTCCACTGGTCTGGCTCCTCAATTCTATCCATTTTTGCTCCGGGGTCATATGAACCCGTTTCGAGAATTGTATCCAAAGCCAGGCCTGCCGTGTCTTTTGCGTTGAAAACAGTTACAAGTAAATTGTGAACAAACTCTTCAACCAATTTGGCCATCCGGTCCCGGACCTCTTTTGGCTGACCCAGAAGTTTGTTTTCAAAGGGAAGGTTTAGCTTCTTAAAATTTCCACCCTTAAGCCCATTAGATTGCGCATAATCAAGCATCTGCTGCCACATGGGTTCTGTGGCGCCCTGGCCCTCAACTTTTATAAAATTGCCGGCATCATCAAGAATGGCATTTCCGTAATCGTTAACCTCAAGTCCCCATGAAATCATCTGAAGAGCGGTTGCAACGTTGGCTTTGGTTGTTCTTGTTTGTGAGGTGATTTCGCGTAACCTATCGGAATTATTGCCTGATGTGCCATGTTGCGCGCCGGAGACATTATACTTTGACAAAGCCTCGTGAATTTCAGACGTCAACCCCACCTGTATCCCTTGATCGCTGGCCTCGATACCATGAGTGGATCCGTTGTTAAGGGCTATCCAGTCCGGAAATATGTTGTTGGCATTTAAACCCTGCATTAGGAATAGAGCCTCCTCAACGGTGGAAAGACCTTCTTTGCCTTTAATTTCACCCACTTCTGTTTCAAGACCCGCCCATTTAGGTATAACGGAGTTCAACTCGATGCTGGCCAGCAGGTTTTCGTCGTCGGGCATATGGGATGCATCAATGGCAATTGACGTAACACCTGCTTCAAACAGGGTAGGTATTTCAACCAATGCCCCTTTTATGTCATCTTTCTTTTTAATACCGTAATGGTCGGCATGTATGGCAACAGGGATGGTTATGCCAAGTTCGTTACAGACAGCGTCAACCTGCCTTGCAATATTCCAGAAATTTATAGCACAGTATGCGCTTGCTCCGCCCTCTGACCTTGCAATTTCGATTATAATGGCAGCGTTGGCCCGCTGGGCAGCCTGAAGGGCGCCCCTTATTACAAGATGACTTCTTCCGTTTGCGGCTATTGTCATGGCGCTACCCTTTTTAATCAATGCGCGGTCAATAAATTTGCCACTGACAATCAGCGCCTGTGAATTGGGAAACAGGTTTTTTATGTTTGGTGGCCGGCCGATTTCAAGAGCTTTTGTAAAATCTGTCATGATGTAACCCCCTTTTCATGTTAAATTTTGTGTTTGCACCATTGGCGGAAGTTGTTATTGTGGACTATATTCTTAAAATAATATGGTTTATTAGTTTTGTGCATCGAACAACAAACCATTTATACCAAAACCTTAAAGGAATTTAAAGTCTTTGTTGAATTTAATACCACAATTTTTTGCCGGAACAATTCTCTATTTTGAATCCTGGGTTATCTGGTTATGGTTTTCTTGATCTTCATCTGCACAGTCAATGATCAATGGGTTGATATCCGGTTGATTCTGGTTTGTGTGGTCGGCAATTAGCAGATTGTTAGGGTTCTGGGCGTTATCTGCGAGTTCCTCTTGCCCGGGATTGTTATCCGGCTGGTTTTTGTATGTTTGGTCAACATTTGCTTGGTCAGGATTCTCTTGCTTCTGGCTTTCGGGTTCACCGGGTGTTTGAGCTGTTTCTTGTGAATCTTCATAGAACACTGATCCAAGCTCTTCTATCTCTTTTGGTGTTGGGAGATCCCTTAGGTCTTTTAAATCAAACACCTCAAGAAAATGTTTTGTGGTGGCATAGATAAGGGGGCGCCCGGGTATGTCCTTGTGTCCCAGAACACGTATGAGTTTTTTATCAAGGAGCAGCCGGACGATACTTCCGGAATCAACCCCCCTGATATGTTCAACGTCGCTGCGTATTACAGGCTGTTTATATGCAATAATGGCAAGAGTTTCCAGGGCGGCTTTGCTAAGGCGCATGGGGTTGGGCTGTATAAGGCGCGCTATCCACTCACGGTACTCGGGTCTGGTACGAAGCTGATACCCGCCGGCAACCTCTTTCAAATAAAAGCCGCCTTTGCGGACTTCATACTCCTTTGAAAGCTCCAAAAGGGCTGCTCTGATCTCTTTTGCTTCAATGTCCGGTATTGCTTTTTTCAAGCTTTCAAGGGTAATCGGATCCTTGGCAACAAACAAAAGGCTTTCAACAATATTTTTCAAATCGTCCATTAGATATAAAACAACCTTATAATACCGCTTTGAACATGCTGGGCAACCTGGATGAGCCCAAGTTTTACCATCTCCAATAGTGCAAGAAAAGTAATGACCACATCGCTTTTGTCAAGACTTGAAGAAAAGATCTCGGAAAAAACAATGGATCTTTTTTCTTCAAGGATATCTATGATTTCGGTGATCCTGTCTTTTACAGATATTCTGTCAGCGGAAAAATCTATACGGTGGTCTTCGGAAATATTATCAAGAATTTTTTTAAATGCATCGATAAGTTCAAAAAGACCGACCTTTATAATTTTGTCTTCTGAGCCAACGGGGAAATCCCCCTTTACAGGTATTCTTGAAAAAGTATCTTTTCCAAGAATATCTCTTTCATACAGCTGCTCGGCCGCCGACTTTATTTGCAAGTACTCAAGAAGGGGTCTTGTAATCTCCAAACGGGGGTCCTCTTCATCCTCTTCACCCTCCTGAGTCGGAAGCAGCATGGCAGACTTTATTTTGGCAAGGGTTGCGGCCATAAGTAGAAAATCACCGGCAGAGTCGATATTCATCGATTTTAAGAGCTCTATATACTCAAGAAACTGATTCGTTATAAGGGCAATGGGTATATCATATATGTCCACCTCATGTTTTTTAATAAGATGGACAAGCAGATCCATGGGACCCTCAAAGATATCCAGCTTTATTTCATACGGTTTGCTTATCATCAATACATTTTCATGGCAGACCGCACCTCTTTCATGGTCTGCTGTGCGGTTTTTCTTGCTTTATCCGTGCCTGTTTTTATGATTTCATGCACAAGATCCGGCTGAGATTCATAATGCTTTCTTTTTTCACGTATGGGTTCAAGTGTTTGGGCAAGATTTCCGGCCATTATTTTTTTACATTCAACACATCCCACCGCAGCCTTGCGGCAAGTTTCATTTATTTCGTTTACGGTTGTTTTGTCTGAATACAGTTTATGGAACTCAAAAACATTGCACACATCAGGGTTACCAGGATCGTTTCTTCTTGCCCGCTGGGGGTCTGTAATCATCCTTGCAACTTTGGCCAAGATATCTTCAGGGCTGTCTGACATGTATATGGCGTTGTCATAGCTCTTGCTCATTTTACGGCGATCCAGGCCTAGTATTTTGGAAGTCTTGGTCAATATTGCTTCCGGCTCAGGAAAAACATGTTCGTAGTAATTATTAAACCGCCGGGTAATCTCTCTTGTGATCTCAACATGGGGAACCTGGTCTTCGCCCACAGGAACGCCGTTAGCCTTATACATGATGATATCGGCAGCCTGCAGCACAGGATAACCCAGAAAACCAAAAGTTGAAAGGTCTTTGTTGTCAAGCTGCACTATCTGATCTTTATAGGTGGGATTTCGTTCAAGCCAGGGAACCGGTGTTATCATTGAAAGAATAAGAAAAAGCTCTGCATGCTCTTTCACATGAGACTGCACAAAAAGCGTGCTCTTTTCATACGAAATACCCGCACTGAGCCAGTCAATCACCATGTTTTTTACATTATCTGAAATTGAAGCGGTATCCTCATAATCACTGGTCAATGCATGCCAGTCTGCGATAAAGAAAAAGCAGTCATATTGATCCTGCATTTGCACCCAGTTGGCAAGTGCGCCGTGCAGGTTTCCCAGGTGTAGCGGGCCTGTGGGGCGCATTCCGCTTAATATCCGTTTTTTTTTGGGCATTTAAGTTTCTCCTGTTACCCGAACAAAAATTTAATCCCATCGTTTCCCAGCAGTAGGCTGAGCAGGGGAGCTATAAAAAAGAAGATAAGTTTAAACAGTCGATCACTGGCCATGACAAGTAAAAATATCACTAAAACAAACCCGAAACGTTCAATGCTTGCAAATTTCACCCTCAATTGCTCCGGCAGCAGCATGGACAGAACTCTGCCCCCGTCCAAAGGCGGAACAGGCACCATATTGAAAACCGCAAGAATAGAATTAATAACCACACTAAAGCCGAGCATAAGAAAGAGATCCATAACAAAGGGTTGTAATATTGACTCAGACCATAAAGGTACAAAGCGCAGCAGAACCTGAAAGCAAACGCCGGAAATAATTGCCATACCAAGGTTTGCGACTACTCCGGCCGATGCAACCAAGATTGTCCCTTTTCGAAAATCACGCAGGTTGGCAAAATTAACCGGTACGGGCTTGGCATAACCGAAAAGAATGGGTGCGCCCGACACTTTAAGTATCAGTGGTAAAATAAGAGACCCGAAAAAATCAAGGTGCTTGATAGGGTTTAAGGATAATCTTCCAGCAGCCCTGGCAGTATTGTCCCCCATTTTCCAGGCAACAAATCCGTGAGCCACCTCATGTATGGTTACAGCAAAAAGAAGCGGAACAATCATTATAACTATTTGATTTAAACTGTTAAACATAGTCCCGTGCAAAGGAGAGTTCATCCTCGGGAGATTTAAGGTGTCCGTTTAACTTTGCATCTAAAACAGCCTCAAAAATCTTTTTGTATATCGGACCCGGGGGGATACCTTTTTCCATCAAATCTTTGCCTTTGATGGAAACAGTGATATCTCTAAGCTGTGTACAGTAAAAGGATATCGATTTTTTAACCTTTTTATGTTTTGCAGCCGCCATCATATACAAAAGAAGTTCGGTTTTAAAAACAGAAAGATGCTTATAAAGAACGCTGTTTTTTAATGGCAGGTGCCTGTCAAGCCTCAAAAGACAGGCATCAGCTGCAAAACGATCATTTCCAAAAACTTTTCTAAGCCGTGGTGAAAGTTCAAACCGCGTGCAGATTTCATCTGATGTTTTTTCATCACACTGCATAAGAATCGCAAGAAAATATACAGCCCATTTCTTATAGGATTCTTCCAGGAAAAGCAAATCATACCATGCCAACACCTTTCTTGCTGAATTTAGCATCGTTATAAGGTTATTATCAAGTTTTATTGAAGGGTGTATAACCTTTAAAAGGTTATAATCATTAAACCTTATTATTGCCGGAGCGGGGTTTTCCTCTTCAAGGATCAGGCGTAGTTCTGCAAATACCCGCCGTCCGCTGAGCCTCTTGAAAAAATCCATTTTAACAGCATTTTTAATCAGCCCGGATGTTAATTTCCCTATGGTAAAGTCAAAGCGTTGTTCAAACCTGATGGCACGAAACACGCGTGTGGGGTCCTCAACAAAACTCAAATTATGCAATATTCTTATTGCTTTGTCTTTAATGTCTCGCTGGGCTGAGAAAAAATCGATAAGCATGCCAAACCTGCCGGGATTAAGTTGAATCGACAGAGTGTTGATTGTAAAATCCCTACGGAAAAGATCAAGTTTTATTGAACCCATTTCAACCACAGGAAGGGAGGCGGGAAACTTGTAGTACTCCATCCTGGCAGATGCCACATCAATCTTAAATCCGTCAGGAAAAATTATTACAGCTGTATGGAATTTTTCATGGGCGTTGACACGTGCCGCTGATTTTTTGGCAAACGTTTTGGCAAATTCAATACCATCACCCTCTATAACTATATCCAAATCTTCATTGGGCTGGTAGAGAAAAAGGTCGCGCACAAAACCGCCCACAACATAAGCTCCGCAACCCATCTCTTCTGCTGCCCGGCCGATCGTCCTTAATATATCGATAATATTGTTCGAAAGACGCTCTTCCATAAATGAGACTATCTTCTTGGTTCTGGCGTGCACATTGTTGTCTAACGGATCACGCTGCTTTCCACCTTTTTTCTGGGAGTGGTAAACAAGCAGGTTAAGAAGGTCTGTTCTGGTAACCACCCCCAGTATTAAATTATTTTCAATAACCGGGAGAATCCGCTGCTTTTGTTCGATTATTTTTTCCTGGATTTCCAATATGTCGGCATCCGGACTTGTTGATAAAATCTCAGTTGTCATATACTCTTTTAGCTTAACGTGGCCCAAAGAGTGGTGCATGGCTTTTTCGATAACCTGGCGGGATATGTATCCAAGAAGTGCTTCTTTTTTGTTAATTTTCGTGGTAACCAGAAGGGTGTTTATGTTATAGCGGGTCAGAATTTTGCTTGCATCATTGCAGGAAACATCCGGCTCTACCGTGATGGCCGGCGAAGACATAATGTCTTTTATCTGTCTTGTAGACCTAACTTTCTTGTAAAGGGTTTCGATAAGCAGGTGTTCTGTCTGAGCCAGGGTTTTTCCCTTTATGGAAGCTGGTGCGGCAAAGGAGTGCCCGCCGCCACCAAGCGGTTTGACAATTGCCACTGCATCCACCTCATGTATCCTGCTTCGGGCAACAATATAAATTTTATTTTCCATGCGTGCAATGGCAAAAAGAGAATTAAGGTTTTCTATTCTAAGCATTTTGTGAACAAGGAATGCAAAATCAGGTACATAACCATGAGTTGATATGGTTGTGACAACCACGTCAACACCATTTACATCATAATGGGTTGCAGACCGGATCATATCGTTTAATATACCTATCTGTTGGGGGGTTATCTCTCTTGCGGTAAGGTCGGATATGGTGTTCAGGTTGGCTCCTTTTGAAAGGAGAAATGCAGCCGCCTTAAAATCTTTTACCGTTGTGGAGGAAAATGTAAAAGAACCGGTATCTTCATATATACCAAGGCACATCATGGTGGCTTCATCAGGTGAGACCTCGATCCCTTTTTCTTTAATAATGTTAACGAGCATTGTAACAGTTGCACCTGTTGGTTCATAAATATTGTGTTTAGATTCAATATCACCTACCATGGGTGGATGATGGTCATATATGTGTATATCAACACCTGCTCTTCCGAT
>JAUXBD010000142.1 GCA_030619585.1 Desulfobacteraceae bacterium | reverse complement strand
GTGAAAATTCTTTTACAGATCTATTTCTTTTGCTTATTGCAAAATAACTATTTACATTTCTCAATTTAGATTCCATTATTCTTAGTCATTTTCCTAAAAACTAATATTAAAAATATCCTAATACAAATCAGGGCAATACTGCAAATTATATTTGAACAAGATATCAAAAATACTTCCAAAAAACAAATATTTATTCCAGCTAAATTCCATCTTAAAAATTTAGGCACAAAAAATTACCACACACCGAAGGAATCCTTTGATTTATAAATAATAAAATGTTACGTTTCCTGAATTTTAATACATTATGATCTTTTTTAATACAACTCTACCAATAGTTATTTCAATCTACTCCTGCTTTTGAGCTAAGATATTGGAATAAAGGAGCCTGCACATGAATACACCTAACGATATGGTCAAAAAAAGCCTGGTTGCCCAGTGGGCTTTTGATACCCGCCCTATTTTAGGGCGTTTCCATCTATGGCTGGAAGATGTAAAGGTAGACTGGATTCGCGGTGAACCCCTGACGGATCCAGACATAAACGGCCTGATCTCGTTTGTTGATAATAGAACAGAAAGATTGCTCATAATGACAGCAGCTGTCACTGCTCTTGGCACCAAACTTTTCGGTCGTTACGGTGAAGGGAAAGATCTTGATAAAAAAGGTCTGAACCAGGTAAAAAAAGATGCAGATGCAATCTCTGCATACGCCATGAGCGAAAGCTTATGGTATCTTTCACGATCAATTCCGGAAAATCATGCAATAATGGTCTGCCTTGGTGAAGGGCTGATGCCTAAAGCCGGTGAAACAAAAGAGATGGGAGCCAATCCTTTACTTGGATTCGGAAGAATTTACGCAAGGCCTCAGGTTGCAAAATTTTTAGATAAATGCGTTCAAAAGCTAATAAATAATGAAGATTATGTATGGGAAAATTTTCGGCATGATATAATTAATAAAGGTATAACCGTATGGGGTGCAGCCATTGATACCCTTGAAAACACATCACGATTTGCAAAAGGCTCATCTTCAGGGCCAATGACTGTTCTTAATCTGTTTGACCAACCCCTTGCTGTTGCAAATCAATATGAAGGTTACATGGGGACCCTTTTACTGCCAAACAAGATAACAGAAACTGCTGCTAAAATCTCTCTACTGGTGGATTTCTTTACACCGCGAGAAAAAATCATGGAGGCCATAAAACTTACATATCCCGGTATAGCTCCTGAGAACATCCATGTGTGGACACTTAGAGGCAAAAACCGTGAACATAGAATCGGCAAATTATGGGAACAATGGAAAAACCTGGGGGTCAACCTGGTTGAAGATGACTGGGAGATGCCAACAGGGCAAAAACCGTTTACTGAATCAGGCACTTATGCACCCTCCTTTATGGTTGGGACCTGGAAGGACAAAAAGGACAAAGAGAACCTGTTTATTATTGATGGCTATGCAGCCTCTGCCGAGGCTATCCAAGCTGCAAGTTTATATCGGGTCCTCAATCTTTCCGCCACCCTTTCTGTTTTCTCGTCACAATTTAAGCTGAGTTATGATATAGAGCCCCGCATAATGAAACTGAACCTTGAGGCAAAGGATTTTGCCCGGCAGCTTTCCGAAATTTTCGCAAAAGAAATGGATGAGAAAGCAATTAATCGCTATAGAGATGACATTCTCCATGCAAAAAATGCTGAAATTCCTGTGCATAAGAGAGTTCTTACTATGGATAACTTTATTGCTGAAAAAAAATGGAGTGTCATGGCTATTTCAGGATATATGCTTCCTGATCCATATTCCGGAATGCCGGGCGTACAGCAGATATCCGACGATACTTTTGAAGTAACGACCAGGCTTTCAACACGCAGGGGAGACAAGCGTGTCACATTCAAGCTTCGCCTGGAGGAAACATTAGAAGAAAGCCAGCTGGTATTCCAACCCCTTTTAAACCGTTTCCTCAGGGGAGAAGGATTTCGCGACAGACCGGTAAAAATCTCAGATTCCGGCAGGATTAGAAACGAACTGCAGACCCTGTTTTCAAATGCCTTAGAGCATCCAGAAGAGCGGAAGATAGTAGTCTACCTTGACAGAATACCTCCTATTATACCCCAAAAGCATCTTGGATTACTGCGCGAAATTCTGGAATGGTACAAAGAGAGCCATCCCACATGGTTTGCTTGGCTTGAGATAGTTTGAGATCGCTATTAAAAACACAAACATATTTGGGACTTATTTTTACATTGCCATATGTTCGCTTGCGGTTCTATTTAGTGTTATTAGGTTCTTCGATTAACTGGAAGAGCCACTGAAGTTAACCTTGAAAATAGCTGACTGTTTGAGTGGGCAATAAAATTGCTGCGCATAGCAAAATTTGGAGAAATGTATGGTAGCTACCCGCCTGTAGGAATTATACAAACCTAAAAATGATGAATTCGTAAAAAGTCAAAAAATCCCTTTGTTGTCATTCCGGCGAAAGCCGGAATCCAGTCATTTCAATAGCTTCTGGACTCCGGCATTCGCCGGAGTGACGGAATTGAGACTTTTTACGAGTTCATCAAAAATAAATGAGCTAAAGGCTTGACCAGCAGTGAGACTTAACTTTAGACATTTTAAACTTCTTATACGGTGAGGAATGTAAAGCCGAGAACTTGCCCTCCTGCACCTTATTTTAATGATGGGACAAATCAGTTATTCTTATGCTGCCGCATCTTTATTATAGCAAATCCTGCAGCAGTTCAGGCATCGGCTTGACTCTGTCTTGGCCTCAGACTCCTGTATCACAAGGTCTGCTTCATCAAAGCATTTGATCCTTTCATCAACAGGAAGTTCCGGCATCTCAACCCTTTTTGACCTGACTATTCCGTCAACAGCATCAAAGATGGTGCCGGGGATATGCCTTTTGAACAGTGACTTTGGCGCAGGAGTTACTTCCTCTCCTGAAATATACATATTAATAGATCTTGCAGCCCTTCGACCGCCGCCTATTGCTTCCACAACCAAAGAGGCGCCGGTTGCAGCATCACCGCCTGTAAATATATAGGGAACGTGTGATTGAAGAGTGTCCTCATCAACCTGGTCAATTGTGCTCCACCTTGTAATCTGAAGTTCCTTGAGGAACTCCTCCTCTTTCTCTGTAAATGAAGAATCAGGCCCCTGTCCAATAGCTGTTACCAGCATATCAATCTCCATGACTGTTTCAGAGCCCTCAATGGGTACCGGCCTTCGCCTGCCGCTATCATCTGGTTCACCAAGTTCCATCTTCAAGTATTCAAGGCCTTTAACGTGTCCATTTTCATCTCCTATTACTCTTTCCGGTGCAGCGAGGAAAGTAAATTTGATGCCTTCATGCTCGGCAGCCACTATTTCAACTTCATTGGCCGGCATCTCCTTTCGTGTACGGCGATAAACAAGGTTAACCTCTTCTGCTCCCAGACGAACAAGAGTACGCACACAGTCAATTGCAGTATTTCCACCGCCGATGACGACACACTTATTTCCTGTGGGAACTGTTTCATCTCTGTCACCCTGCTGGTTTACTGCAAATCTTGTAAGAAAATCGATTCCGGTAAAGCAGCCCTTCAGGTCTTCACCCTCAATCCTCAAGGCATAATCCTTCCATGCACCATGACCTAAAAATATCGCCTCAAAGCCCTCTTCCCTAAGAGACTCTATAGTATAGTCCTCTCCCAGCTTTGTGTTCATCTTAGCTTCAACACCAAGATTAAGTATCCCGTCGATCTCCCATTGAAGAACTTCCTTGGGAAGCCTGTATTCAGGAATCCCGTAACGTATCATACCACCAAGTTTTGGCATCATGTCATAAATGGTTACACTGTGGCCCACCCGGCGCAAAAAGTATGCACAGCTAAGACCTGCGGGACCTCCGCCGATAACTGCTACTTTCTTTCCTGTATCAGGGGCACAGGATATTGGAAATCTTTTTCCCGAGTTCATCTCATAGTCTGCAACAAAGCGTTTAAGCTGGTTAATTGAAACAGCTTCATCCTCTATGGCTCTGCGACATTCATCCTCACAGGGATGGGGACAGACTCTGCCGCAGGCCAGAAGTAAAGGATTACGCTCCCTTATGGTATTAACAGCGCCTTCATAATCACCGCTTTTAATCTGACTGATATATTTTGGGATATTGATCTGGGCAGGACATGTCTGGGCACAGGGAGCCAGTGCTGCATCCTCCTCATTAATTGTAAGAAGCCTTTCAGACATGGTCTTGATATGAATAATGTTTTTCGGGCAGACCTTCTCACATGCACCGCACCCCACACATTTGATCTCATCAACAACAGGATAGCCGTTTTCACCGATTTTAACTGCATCAAAGCCGCAGGCCTTTACACAATCTCCAAGCCCCAGACATCCAATACTGCATACCCGTTTACCTCCGTAAAGATTATCTAACGCCCTGCAGCTGTTTACGCCCATGTACTGGAATTTATCTTCCGCCCTGTCTCCACCCTCACATGTATTTAATGATATTATAGCCTCAGAAGAACCAGGATCCATTCCCATTACGGAAGCTATACTGACTGCGGATTCCGCTCCTCCTACTATACATACATTTGGAGCTGCCTTGCCTTTAACAACAGCCCCGGCTGCCGCAGAGCACCCCGTGTAACCGCAGCCGCCGCAGTTTGCTCCGGCCATACAATTTTCGACTTCAGCTATCCTGGGGTCTTCATAAACGTAAAAAACTTTTGATGCTATGGTCAGTACAAAAGCGCATAAAAAACCAAGCCCTGTCATAAAAAATAACGCTTCTATCATAACTTCCTCCTAAATACTTTCTTCTTTCCCATGGTTGAAGGTATATTTTTTTACAATCGCAATTATACCATCCCCCTGAAAGAATAAAAAGAAAGGGCAATAATCCCTGCTGTAACAAGGGCAATAGATGTATCCTCAAGTGGTTTTGGTACCCTGGCAAGTAAAATGCGCTCACGTACACCTGCAAAAAGAATTAACGCGACGCCAAACCCCACTGCATAACTGAATGATGCAACAACTGCATGCAAAAAATCGTAATCTTTTTTAATGTTTATCAGGCAGGCCCCCATGACCGCACAGTTTGTGGTGATAAGCGGAAGAAAGATTCCAAGGCCCGCATAAAGTGCCGGGATACTTTTTTTCAGGAACATCTCAACAAACTGGACCAAAGATGCGATGACAAGAATAAAGGAGATGGTTCGCAGGTATTCAAGATCCCTTGGCACCAGAATATATTTATTGGTCAACCATGTGATGATGCCTGCCATCACAAGTACAAAAACAACAGCCATGGACATACCCACTGCAGTTTCCATTTTTTTGGAGGTTCCCATGAAAG
>JAUXBD010000138.1 GCA_030619585.1 Desulfobacteraceae bacterium | reverse complement strand
GGAGGGTTAAAGTAACCATATTTTAAGTCTGGAAAGGCTTTTTTAGTTTTTTTAAGGAGTTTTTTCATACCCATGGGCTTTTGGTCTTTTACAGCTTTACACATTATGTTCCAGTATCTCAGGGGGTCATAATTTAAGTTACGCCATTGGATCATGTTTATGGGATGTTTGCTTAAAAATTTATTCAGGGCATCAGCTTCCCGGGGCATATCGGCAACGCCCGGACAGTTGAGATAGTTTATTGATACAAACTTATTTCTCTTAACGGCAATTTCTATGCTTTTTTCCACATGGGCAAACAGATAACCTTTTGGTTTAAAATATTTGTTATAACTCTCTTCTCTTGCACTGTTCATGCTGATGCGGACGCTGTCCAACCCCGCATCAAACAGCTTGTCAAGTACTTCCGGCCGGCTCCCGTTGGTGTTCATATTAATTGTTCCTTGCAAAGTTTCTGAACGTATTTTGGTTATTGCCGGTCCGATAACATCAGCTGCCATCAAAGGATCTCCCTCACACCCCTGCCCAAAACTTACTATGCTTTTCTCCACGTTTGTTATATGCCAGAGGGCAACCTGTGCGATCTCTTCGGGCTTAGGTGTAAATCCAATCCTCTCCTGGGGCGGTGTAATTGAACTGTTTTTTTGAAGGGAGATACATCCCAGGCATCTAGCGTTGCAATGCCTTGAGGTGGGAAGTGGCGCTTCATATCTTCCCAGGAAAAAATTTTTTGCAGCAGGGCAGCCATATTTCAGAGCACATTTTTCAATGTGCTCTCTAAGGCGGTTGGTCGGCATCTTTTTTCTTAGATTTTCCACTCCGCTTATGATCTTTTCATATTTCATAAGTCTGAGATCCTGCCGCCTTTCTGCGTCAACAGCTATCACCGCAGACCTGAAGGAATCTTCTGTCCAGCCGACTGCTCCATATGAAAAAAGGGGAAGAGGGCCTGCACTATTATCCTCTTTGAATGCACATGCATATGAGTTGACATACCCCGGCGAGTTAAACGCTGCAACGGGAAAAAGTTTTTCCCCTGGTGAGTATGGGTTTTCCAATATGGTTTCAAAACATTGTTCTTCCATGTTATACAACACAGGTTGCCTGTCAGGCAAAAACATAAGTTCACCGCCATATGGCATGCTGACTGTATTTTTTATTGTAAGGGGAGTAAAGCATGGACCTGACATGCCAACAGCAGCATAACCTTCAAGGTCGAAAATTTCACCGTTTGAATTTGCAACAACTGCTGTTATAAAACGATCTTTTTTCCTATTTGTCATCTTTGGCTTTTTTCTTTTATTAACGATTATTTTGTTGTTGTAAAGTGTTAACTTGTGTAGTTAGAATTATATTTTGTGCTTTTATATAACACAAGATGCAAGTATTGCAAAGGAGAGCCAATGCTTTCACAAAGAGTAAAAAATCTTACACCCTATGTTCCTGGTGAACAGCCCCAGGACAGGCAATACTTGAAGCTCAATACAAACGAAAATCCCTATCCCCCCACTCCAAAAATCGAAGGGTTTATAAAAGAGTTCAATATTGAGAAACTCAGGCTTTATCCTGACCCTCTGGCCAATAATCTTCGGGAAAAAATAGCCCAAAGATACATGGTGGGAAAAGAGAATGTTTTTGTGGGAAACGGTTCTGACGAGGTGCTTTCATTTGCATTCTATGCATTCTTTGACTCTTCTATGGGAAAACTTCTTTTTCCTAATTTTACATACAGTTTTTATCCTGTTTACTGTGATTTCTACTCGATAGATTATGACAAAGTACCCTTAAACACTGATTTTTCTGTTAATATTAACGGATTTCTAAATGGAGAAAAATCGTGCGGCATTATATTCCCAAACCCCAACGCACCCACAGGGATTTTGCTTTCAATTGATGATTTAAATAATCTTCTTGAACGTTACCCTAAAGACAGGGTAGTTATAATTGATGAGGCATACATCGATTTTGGCGGACAAAGTGCTGTCAGTCTTATTGTTAGGTATAAAAATCTGCTGGTGATACGTACTTTTTCAAAAAGCATGTCACTTGCAGGTCTTCGGTTAGGATTTGCAATTGGCGATAAAAAACTTATTGAGACGCTTTTTGCTGTTAAAGATTCCTTTAACTCCTATCCAATTGACATGCTGGCACTAAAGATCGGTGAAATTGCTATTGAAGATGAAGACTATTATAGATCAACAACTGAAAAAATTATAAATAACAGAAGCAAACTGTCTGATGAACTTGAAAAAATAGGGTGGGAAGTTCTTCCTTCACAAGCTAATTTCATTTTTACAAAAAAACATGGTGTTACAGGGCAGAAAGTATATGAGACGCTAAAAAACAAGGGCGTACTTGTGAGGTATTTTAATATTGAAGGAATAAAAGATTTTGTGAGGATCACCATAGGCACCAAAGAACAGTTGGGAATATTGCTTAAAGAGGTGCAAAAGTGTTTTAGCGGCAAATAGTTTTTATTGTCTTGTTACAAACGGGTCGTTTTTACTAATTAAGATACCGATTTAAAAGGAAAATAAGTATTGGAAAAATTCTTCTCATCAAATATGGCTATTAAGATTTTCATCTCAGGCATTTCCTTGATAATGCTGCTTATCTTTTTTATAAGCACATTAAATACGCGTTCATACTATATTAAATCCACAGATGGTGCCATTGAAATATGGCAGGGGCAATTTGCACCACTTGGAAGAGAGCGGCTTATAACTTTACCTGGGGCGGTTCTTACGGAGCATATTAAAGATAGTTACTCCAAAGAGGAGATCTTCCCGATTGCATGTAACTATTACCTTGATAGATCTGATGCCTTTTTGAATGTGGCGGGAATGCCTGATCTTGAAATAATCAAGTCTGATTTGAACAAAGCCCGGTCATATGCAGTAACAAAACAACTAAAAGATGCGGTTGGCTCCCGTTTAAATGCAATTAATTTTATGGTTTTTCTTTACAACGCAGATGTTGCCACAAGCAACGCCACTATTTCAGGCCTAAAAAAAGCAAAAGATTGTCTTGAGCAGGCAAAGAAGCTTACCACTGATAAGGAGAAATCTGAAATGGTTGATAAAAAAATTGACAAAATTCAGCAAATGCTTGAATTGGAAAAAAGCGGACATGTTGAACGACCATCCCCGGTGAACAAAGAGCCTGAAAACCAATTAACAAATTGACCTCCTTAAAACTTCTGTACATATTGCTTCTGACCTCCCTCTTTACAAAATCCTTAATATATGCAATGATCACATAGATATATTTACGTATACATAAACGGAACCTTTAGATAATAACTAAAGAGGGTGAAGGATGAAGTGTTAGCGGGTTTCTAAGACTGTTGGCTCACGGTGCAGAATATTATGGATTACAAGGATGTGAAAACAGCTAAAGACAAGTTGGAAAAAGTTATAGATAAGCAAAAGTTTCCCAAGTTGGTCAAATGGCACAAACAGGACGATAGTTCAGAGAAAAACAGAAAAGGATCAGATAGCAAAGAGAGAAAAAAGAGAGGTGTTGAAAAAAAACATCTGGTAAACAAGTTAAACCATCTGAATTTTCAAGACAAAACAATTAATATAAATTTTAAGAGCAGAAAATATAACCGCTATATTTCCTTTCAGGCCAAACCGTTGCCCTGTGTTGGCGATAAGCTTGATTGCCTTTGGACTCAAAAGCCCCCAATTAACAACACCCTTAATTTGTATGAATTTCATAACTTTGTTGTCACAGACGGTCAGAAGCGTCTTGTTGTAAAACCAGAGTTAACAGATATTAATGATATGGGTGTCTGTTTTAAACTGCCGGAGCGGTGCTATGAAGCGGTAACCCAAAAAGTTAAAAGACACTCCTGTAAAAGTTTAAAAATTCAACTGATTCAAAACAGTGCTGTTTTCCACGGAACTCTAATGGATTTCAACGCTACATCTTTTAGTGTTAAAATAAAGTCAACACCTCCCCAGACCTTTCAGTGGATTAACACTGAGTCACCAGTTAACATCAGCTTCTCTGACGAAAACGAAACACTTTATTCCGGAGAATGCAGAATAATTAAACAAAGTAATGGCGACAAAATCAGAACTTTTATGATAGAGCCTTTTAACGAACAAACCCAGAGGTTTGCTCCTAAAGAATACCGTAGCATGCGGCAAAAAGTGGTGCCTTCCCCAAATGCTGTTTTCAATCATCCTTTTACAGGGAAAAGGGTAGACCTTAAAGTTGTTGATCTGGCTGGTTCCGGTTTTTCAGTAGAGGATGATGCAGAAACCCCGGTACTTTTACCAGGGATGATTATCCCTGAATTGGAATTGACTTTTGCAGGCAGCTTCAAGATGAAATGCAACACTCAGGTAGTTCACAGAAATGTATACAGGAAAGAGGATAAAAATTGTGTTAAATGTGGGCTGGTTCTTCTTGATTTGGACGTCGAAGATCATACAAGACTGTTATCGCTTTTATACCAGGCGGAAAACAAAAACGCTTATATATGTAATACGGTAGATCAAGATGCTTTATGGGATTTCTTTTTTGAAGCAGGATTTATTTATCCTAATAAATATATGCACATTAAGGGTAATAAGGAAAAAATCAAAAGCACTTACGATAAACTTTACTCAAACAGCTCCAATATTGCAAGACACTTTATATATCAAGATAAAGGAGTTATTCTCGCCCATATGGCAATATTGCGATCTTATGAAAACACTTGGCTTATACAACACCACGCAAGTCTGTCACCCATGGTCAAGGCCGGTCTTACTGTTATGAATCAAATGGGACGTTTTACTTACGATGCTCACAGGCTTTATTCCATACACATGGATTACCTGATTGGTTACTACAGACCTGAAAACAAGTTTCCGGATCTTGTTTTTGGCGGTGCTGCCAGAAGTATAAAAAATCCAAAAGGGTGCTCACTTGATAATTTTGCCTATTTCTATCAAAAAAGAACAGTATATGATGAGCCGGATTTACCAAAGCCATGGGAGTTGACCAGAACAAAACCCGAAGATCTTCAGGAGTTGCAAAATTTCTACGAGGTTGAATCGGGAGGTCTTATGATTAAAGCCTTGGATCTCGGATCAGTAGTTAATGGATCTTCGGAACTTTCAAAAGAATATAGAAAACTTGGATTCAAAAGAAGCAGATATGTTCTATCATTAAAAAAATATGGGGATCTAAAAGCTGTCATAATGGTAAATATTTCAAATGTGGGTTTGAATTTGTCCGATTTGACGAACTGTATTAAAGTCTTTATCCTGAATCAAGATGATTTGTCCAAGGATACGCTAAATTTAATTCTATCAATACTCTCAGAAAAAATCGGCCAGAATGACTAATGCCCGAGGGAGCATTCAGGATTTTCATTCGTTTGCACCTTCAATACT
>JAUXBD010000133.1 GCA_030619585.1 Desulfobacteraceae bacterium | reverse complement strand
CTGATACACGGATTAAGCAGGACTTCAAGTTCTTTCAACAAAATGGAAACGCACCTGGAAGAAAAGGGCTATGAGGTTATTAACATTGACTACCCGTCAAGAAAGCATGACATCCGGACATTAAGCGAAAACTTCATAGGCAAAAAGATAGAAAAACACTGTACAGATAAAACCAAAAAAATAGACTTTGTAACCCATTCACTGGGCGGAATTATTATAAGGTACTATTTAAAACAGCATAAATTGGAAAATATAGGAAGGGTAGTGATGCTGGCCCCGCCAAACCAGGGTAGTGAGATCGTTGATTTTTTAAAAGGTAATTTTATCGTGGAAAAGACAAATGGCCCTGCCTTTGACCAGTTAAGCACTGATCCCACAAGTTTTGTAAATACCCTGGGAGATCCGGATTTTGAGGTCGGCATTATTACAGGAGCAACATCGATCAACTGGGTAAACTCGACGATAATACCTGGAGATGACGACGGGAAAGTCTCTGTTGAACGTTCAAAGTTAAAAAATATGAAAGATTTTCTTGTGGTACAAAGGTCACATCCGTTAATAATGAATGCAGATGAAGTGATAGAGGCTGTAGTTAACTTTTTGGATAGGGGGAAATTCAATGGAGATAGATATCCAGGAGATTGAGCAGTTTGTGGACCTTGCAGAAAAGTTTTCCCAAAAGAGCATCCTTCCCATGTTTGAAGGTGAGTTTTCCGACGGGAATCTGGAATTGTTGCCCGGGATATATGACACTGCTTTTGATATCGGGTTTGCCAGTTCTCCGGACATGTCCCTGGCAGGAAGCGAATATGGTATCTGGGGCAGTGAAATCGATTCTTCAGGGATCCTTTCCTCTATTTTAACTCTCTTAAAGATATCCGAGGTTTGCGGAGGGGTTGCAATGGGTCTCAACAGTCAGGGGGTTGCCACTAACCTCATGCTGCAGGCGAAAAAAGAACTGCCCTTTGCTACGGCAAAAGTTGCCCTATGTTTCCAGGAGGGATTCAGTCTGCCGTGGTGTGGTACAATTTTATCACCGAACGAAGATTTGCCCGCCCGTATATCAACATCAGCCAGATCAGCTGAAAACGGGTATATCATAAACGGATCAAAGTCTTTTGTTTACAGCATGGGTGATGTTGATGCGTATGTCCTACTGGCCAGAGTAGAAGATAAGTGGGGTTGCTTTATTATCCCTTCTGATGATGACGGGCTTACTGGAAAAGATGTGGGACAAAGGACAGGCATGAGAGCCTGCAGGGTAAATCACCTTGAGTTTAACGATGTTTTTGTCCCGGAAGATGCCCGCATCGATGATGGAGATGCAATGTCTTTTGCAATAAGGGCCATGTGTCTTAACTGGATCGGAATCACGGCAATTGCTGCCGGTATTGCCAAAGGAGCTGTGGCTTCAGCAAGAACATATATTGCAGATCGTTACCAGGGGGGAGGGCAGATTGAGGATCATCCGGCCATAAAAAGGCTTGTTGCCGACTCAGAGGCCAGGGCTTATGCAGCAAAGGCAGCTGTTTTATCACTTAAAGATATTGATCTTAGTTTTGCAAAAAATAGCCTTGCAAGAGACCTTAAGCTTTGTGCAATGGCAAAACTAACAGGCCTGGACCTTTGCGCCATGGCTGTTACAGACTGCCTCCAGACTTTCGGAGGTTACGGGTATATGGAGGATTTCGGGATGGAGAAAAGGCTTCGCGATGTAACCACTTTAAAATCGGCCTTTGGAGCTCCAAACTATCTAAGGCAACTGATATTTGATCTTGGAAAGGAGATATGAGCCTAATGGAATCCGAAACAATAGAAAGGATCGAACAGCTAAAGCCGAAAAATGCAGTCAGAAATCTGGATGCCCTTGGACGCCTGTTTATGGACAACAGAGAGATGAGCATATGGGAACGTGATACAAGCACATTGCCAAAAGGAGCGCGCAAATGGCGAAAAAACGCATTGGAATTTGCCCGCAAAGAGATAAGGCCCATTGCAGCAAAAGCAGATTTAAACCCTGATGATTTTGATACAAAGCCTTTGCGTAACGCTGCGATAAGAAGGGGGCTTTTATCATTACTGCTGCCATTTCCCCTGGGAAAGGCTAGTATCACAAGTAGTGTTAAAAGCCTTTCACTGCAGGTTGTATTAGCTGCTGAAGAACTTACAACAGAATGCGGAGGGCTCGCCCTTGTCCTGCTGGCCCCTTATCTTGGAATTGCTCCTTTGCTTCTTTCCGGGCATCTGCCCACATATTTAAGGCATTTTATTCCATTCTGTTTTAAGTTGACATGGTTTGATAATCCTGCCTGTTTTTCTTACGCTATTACCGAACCGGGCGCAGGATCTGATGTTGAAGAGACAATAGGCGGGGCCACGGCACGCCTTGTGACAACTGCCCGGCCTGTCAAAGGCGGGTATGTTTTAAATGGCAGAAAATGCTTTATATCTAACGGGGCTATTGCTGACAAGGTCACAGTATATGCAAAACTGGAAGGCGAAGGCATTGAATCGTGGACATGTTTTATTGTGGAAAAGTCCATGAAAGGGTTTTCGGTTGGAAGGCATGAAAGGAAAATGGGGCAACGGGCTTCAGATGCTTCAGAGCTTATTTTTGAAGATGTATTTGTCCCAAATAGAAATATCGTGGGAAAGCTGAGAAGCGGATGGGCAAATAATCGTAATGTACTTAACTATTCACGCCCTTCTGTGGGAGCCATGTCTATTGGTCATGGTCGAGGTGCATTTGAAAGGGCGCTTGAGTTTTGCAGAAGGACAAAGCTTGGCAATAAACGTCTCATTGACTATCATGATGTTCAGATGGAACTTGCTGACATGATGATAAGCCTTTCGGCTGCACGGGCTATGGTGTGGAAAAGCTGTATGCAGTTTAGGTGCAACCAGGGGTCTTCGGCAGCAGTAAAAGTGTTTGCTTCAGATACGGCGGTTAAGGTATCTAACCAGGCAATGGAGCTTATGGGCGACCATGGTTATGTACATGCAAATGGTGTTGAGCGATCCTGGCGGGATGCCCGCTTGACGCAGATTTACGAGGGAACAAACCAGATAAACAGACTTGCTCTTATTGAGAGCCAATGGGATGTGGAGTTAGATAGAAGCGTTCTTGGATATGGTTAGGAGAGGCAGTTTGAAGTGCCTAATGTGTGAAGTGACTAAAGTTGAGGAACGCGTTTTTCGCGCGGTCAATTTTAAAACAAGTGAAGGAGAATGAAAAATGAAAAAATTTTTTGCCAACACAAGACCCGGAAAAGAGATTACCTATGGTGATACTACATTTGAATTGCCGATACTTTATTCCCTTGATGATTTCTTTCTGCTTTACTTTACCGCAGATGCCAAGAAAGTTAAGGCAATAATGCCCTCAGATAAACTATACCCTGTAATCCTGCCCAATGGAAGGGCAATTATCGGCATCGCTGCGTATAACTATGTTCAGACCACAGTGGGAACATATGGTGAAGTCCCTGTGGCTATACCTGCTGTCTACGGAGAAAAGCTATCACCTGTTAAAGGGATTCTTCCTGCTTTAATGGAGAGCCTGTATCCTGGTTTTGGAGTACTTGTCATGCATCTTCCGGTAACTAAAATATTGGCAAGGGACGCGGGAAGGGGAGAGTGGGGTTATACTAAGTTCGTAGCTGATATGCATTTTGATATAACTCCGGAATATATGGAGTGTAATATGCATGAAGAGGATCAGCACATTCTTGATATTCGTGTTGCACGAAGGGGCTTTTATTTAAGGGACACAAAACCGTTGATTACATTTTCAGTAAAGGACAATAATCTGATAAAAACAGTTGTTCCCCATAAAGGGGTTAAGCGCATATCCCTGAACACAAGAGGATCCTTCTTAAAACTCGGCGATCATCCAATGGCGCAATCCGTCAAAGATCTTGGCATCTCTTCAAAGCCTTTCATGGCAGCTTATTATGCTGAAAGAGCTGCAATTTTACCGGAAGGCAAGGTGATAGAAGAAAAGGTAAGGGCATTTGATGGATACATTGGCAAAAATCGTGATGCAAAACATACGGTGCATTATGCAGGACAAGACAAGTGAAAAAAATGAACATCGAACGTCCAACATCGAATTTTGAATCGGAAAAAATTATGAAAAAGAAGAATTAATCAAGATTTTGCTACTTATACAATAATAGTTCTAATTCTTTATGGAGATACTCCATCCACTCAGGGTCTATTCCGACTTTGTATGCTTCGGGCCGACGTGGTGGCGATGGAAGCTCTGATATGATGTAGTCTCCTTGCTTTACGTAAACATAACAAGATTCCAAAATACCTGCTATATTAAAATGATGTTTAGCGATGTCCCATGATCCTTCAAGATTATATCTTTTACCTTTTTCTGCCTTAAAAATTACTATCTTACACGGTTTGCTTTTATATATATGTTTTGGCCCTGAAAAGTAATCAACATATTGTATCTTCGCTGAGATGCCAATCAAACCCGGTTTAAGCCAATACGAATCAAATGATCGATTGTGGCTATTGCAATTACCACATGTAAGATTGCAAATATCTGAAATCAGCACTGACGTCGTGTGCTCTCGTTCCTCCCATGTTAGTTTTGCACATTCCGATTTATTATATTTTATCCCATCGATTTTTACTGTTGAACAAGCGTGTAAAATAAAGCATATAAAAAAAATTAATATTCTTACTATCTTGTTAGAGAACCATGTTTTAGGCATAAACACCTCCTCTGCCTTTTATCTTCATTAATTTCTAGGTGATATAACATGCAGACCATGGGAATCCCATCATGCCTTTAAAAGATCCAGTAATCAGAATTCCGCCACGGCCGCGCTTTAAAAGCACGGGGATGAAAGTATGGGCAATATGCACTGGAGCTGTGCAATTCAAATTAAACATCGCAAACATTTTTTCTATTGGTGTTTCGTGAAACAATCCTTTAAGGCCAAAGCCTGCATTACTTATTATAAGTCCGATATCCTTGCCTTTACAGGCTTGAATCATCGGCTCAATAAAGCCTGGCCCCGACAAATATAAAGTTATGGAAGTCACCTCAGCACTACTATTTGTCCGAAGATTTGAAGCCAGTTCTTCTATTAGATGAGTTCGTCTTGCTATAAGGATAAGATTAAATCCTTTTTCAGCAAGTAAACTTGCAAAGGCTTTGCCTATACCGTATGATGCGCCTGTTACAATCGCCCATGGGCCATATCGTTTTAAAAAAGTCATAAACTATTCACATAGATATCGCTCAACAGATAAAGTGAAATTTTCCAAATCAGTAAAGGCATAAGGTTTTGCAATGGTTTCTTATAACTTTCAGGTAAATCATTAATTTACGCAAATTTATCAGGCAAATAGCACTGTGTCAACCGTATATCATAGGGTAATCGCATGAAAAAACTATAGACAATTTCATTTCATTATGCAATGATAAATAGGATCGCTAT
>JAUXBD010000271.1 GCA_030619585.1 Desulfobacteraceae bacterium | reverse complement strand
TGGGAAAAATCTGGGTAAAGGTTGATCCATGGGATAAGAAAATCGTAACAACTGCGCTTGAAGGTGGCGCTGAAGGTGTAATGATCCCCAAAGGATTTACCGGGAAAGTTAAGCAGCTAGGAAAGATACAGACAATTTCCGAAGATGGTGACTTAAAACTCGGCAAAGATGTGGTGGTTTTTAAGATCAAAAGTGGTGAAGATGAAAATGAGATCTTAAAACTCACCCAAACAAAGAAAGTAGTCCTTGAGTGCGCTGACTGGACGATCATACCACTTGAGAACCTGATCGCAAAGGGAGCGGATGTGATAGCCCAGGTTACAAATTATAAAGATGCACAAACAGCATTTAGTATCCTGGAAAAGGGTGTAAGCCAAATACTATTTCATACGACAGATGCGATGGAGTTGAAAAAAGCCCTTACGTTATTGGGACCGGATAATGAAAAGACAAACCTTGAGGAAGCAGAAATATTAGAAATCATTCCTGTTGGTATGGGAGACAGGGTTTGTGTTGATACCTGCACATCAATGACCGCAGGCCAGGGCATGCTTATTGGAAACATCAGCGGTGTTTTATTCCTTGTGCATTCGGAAAGTATTTCCAATCCTTATGTGGCACCTCGACCCTTTAGGGTTAATGCAGGGGCGGTTCATGCCTACACCAGGGTCCCCGGCGGGAGAACCAGGTATCTTTCGGAGTTGTCTTCCGGTGATCCCATCCTTATAACTGATTTCCAAGGGAATACAGCTACAGGAATTGTGGGGCGATTGAAAATCGAAAAGCGTCCTTTAATGTTGATTAAGGCGCGTGTTAAAGATAGAGTGGTGTCAACGATAGTTCAGAATGCTGAAACTATACGACTGACAGATTCTACCGGAAAAGCTGTGTCGGTTGTAAGTCTTACTGCCGGAGATAATGTCCTTGTGGCCGTGGAAGAGGGGGCCAGGCATTTTGGGTATAAGATAGATGAGACTATAGAAGAAAAATAGGAAGAAAAGTAAATATCAAGTCAGATCTTAAAACATTTCCCGGTGGCAAAACTTTCAAAAAGTGATATGTACAAGGCTGCCTTGGGCATGGAAAGGATTATGTGTGGTGAAAAAGACAATTATTGATTCAAAAACCTTTCTTTACGGAGTAATTGGGGATCCTGTCTCCCATAGTCTTAGCCCAGCTATGCACAACAGCGCATTTGCCCATATCGGGTATAATGGTGCATATCTTGCTTTCAACGTAAAAGATGTGGGCGCTGCAATAGCGGGCGTAAGGGGACTTGGCATTAAAGGCCTCAGCGTAACTATACCGCATAAATTGACTGTTATGGAACATCTTGATGAAATAGACGATAAGGCTGTAAAGATAGGTGCTGTTAATACAGTTATCAATAAATATGGCAAACTATACGGTTACAACTCCGACTGTCTTGGAGCAACCAATGCACTTTTGGAGAAAACAAGCATAAAGGACAAAGATGTGGTGTTGGTGGGCGCAGGCGGTGCTGCCCGGGCAATAGGTTTTGGAATAATATCAGAAGGAGGAAACTTAACCATATTGAATATCCTTCAAGATGAGGGGGAAAAGCTGGCAGAAGACTTAGGGGTTGAGTACTATCATCTTTCAGAACAAAAAAAAGTTGAATGTCAGATCCTGATTAATGCTACGCCTGTTGGAATGACACCTAATACTGAGGCGATGCCGGTGGAAAGGGCGTTTCTAAATAAGGATATGGCTGTGATGGATATTGTATACAATCCGTTAAAGACCAGGCTTCTAAAAGAGGCAGAGGATATCGGGTGTATAACTGTTGATGGCGTTTCCATGTTTGTTTACCAGGGTGTTTCCCAGTTTGAATCCTGGACAGGGGAAAAAGCCCCGGTAGATGTCATGAGAAATGTTGTAATGGATGCACTTGCAAAGTAACTTGGGTTAGGCACGCGGAAACAAATAATTGACCCACCTTGCTTGTCTTTTGTCCCAGCTTTTGCGTTGCGTCAAAGGTTACATATTCCAATATGCTCACTTTGACGCGCCTTGAAGATGAACCAAAATCCTGCGCAATCTTGGATAATTATTTGTTTCCGAGTGCCTTATGGAGTATTTTATAAAAATTAAAAGGATCACACAAGAGCAGCTGCATGATAGAGATAAAGACCAAAGCGATAAAAGACTGTGAGGTAACGGTTCCCGGTTCAAAGAGCTACACTCACAGAATTCTTATTGCCGCCGCCCTTTCAGACGGTGTTTGTGATGTACAAAATGTTCTGAAAAGTGAAGATACCCTTCTTACTATGAACGCTTTAAAGAAAATGGGCGTCATGATAGACGATTATGGTAAAAAGGTTGCGGTTCACGGAACCAGCGGCTCTTTAAAGCCATGTGACGGACCGGTTTATCTCGCAAATTCAGGGACATCAATGCGTCTTTTAACAGGTGTAGCAGCAACTGGAAAAGGAGTGTATACACTTACAGGGACCGATCGCATGCGTGAAAGACCGATCCAGGATCTTTTGGATGGTTTGAATCAGATCGGGGTTTTGGCTCGTAGTGTTAATAACACCGGCTGCCCGCCGGTTGAGATTGTGGGAGATAAAATAAAAGGAGGTCCTTTAACTCTGCAATGCAGCCTTAGCAGTCAGTTTCTATCTTCAATCATGCTGATTGCACCGTATACCCAAAAAGGGCTTGAGATAAAAGTCGCGGGTGAACTTGTTTCAAAGCCCTATGTTGATATGACTGTGGATATAATGGAAAGGCTCGGTGTAAGTGTCGTTCGTGACAGGTATTTGCGTTTTAAAATATCCGGTAATCAGGTATATAAAGCAGGGGCCTATGAGGTAGAACCGGACTGTTCCCAGGCAAGCTATTTCTGGGCTGCTGCTGCAGTGACGGGAAATAAGATAAAAGTAAGAGGCATATCAAAAGATTCCAGACAGGGTGATGTCCGTTTTGCCAAAGTTTTGGAATCCATGGGATGCGAAGTAACTTATGACGAGGACGGAATTGCAGTCATGGGAAAAGAGCTTTTTGCTGTGGAAGCAGATATGTCGGATATGCCTGACATCGTGCCCAGCCTGGCTGTTGTAGCAGCCTTTGCAAAGGGGACCACGGTTATAAAAAATGTGGCACATCTGAAAGAAAAGGAGTGTGATCGACTTGGCAGTGTGGTTGCCGAGCTGATAAAGATCGGCATTGATGCAAGGGCAACAGATACAGGCATGATTATAACCGGCAAAAAACCGAATGATATGAAAATTAATAGGGTAGAGATAGAGACCTATAACGACCATCGAATGGCAATGAGTTTTGCTGTGGCCGGTCTTGTCATGCCAGGCATTCTTATAAAAGATGAAAACTGTGTTGAAAAATCTTTCCCGAATTATTGGGAGGTTTTTAAAGGGATGTATTAATGATAATCTATCTGATAGGGTACAGGTGCACAGGGAAAACTTCTGTGGGAAAGAGACTTGCAAAAAAGTTTGGGTGGCCTTTTGTTGATGCTGACTTAGCACTTGTTGAGAAGTATCAAACCACTATTTCTGAAATTGTGTCAACACAGGG
>JAUXBD010000317.1 GCA_030619585.1 Desulfobacteraceae bacterium | reverse complement strand
TGTGGGTTTATGGTAAAAGACTTCTTCCGGACAGACTAGAATGCTTTGCTTCATCTGGAATGCTTATTAAAACTATATATTTTAAAACGGTTAAAGATTTTGGCGGCGGTGTAGTTCGCCCCGCCGTAATCGAGACCGACAGCCCTCTTTATAAAGACTACAAGTCGATTATTATTTTTGCAAAGGTTAAAGCAAAAGATCTGCCTGATGAAGTCTTTTCCTTAAATTATATGCCGAAAGTGGAAAGTCTCAGATAGCACAGTCACACTGCTGAAAATCTAAGAAGGATGTGAAAATCAGGCATGTTTTTTACACGCTTTTCACAATTTTACTGCTGCGACCGCAAGAAATATACCCTTTTTCTTCTATGGTGGCTTTTGGTTTGTCCGGCAATTTCTCTGCACGGACATGCAGGAGCGGAGGAGCAGACTTCAGATACCCTCAATCTTGACTTTGAAATTCCTGAAGTTGAAAAAAAACCTTACGAGTTCAAAGCCGAGCTGGAGATATCGGAGACGGTAAAGGGGCTGGATGAAGATAGCCTCCTCTTTCATCAAAAATACCCGAATGGCGCAGATGATGGAACTCTCTATCAGACTGATTTAAATCTCAAGGTTGAAGGGAGTTACCGGGTTAATATAGTAAAACTTTACGCCCGCCTGAAGGGAAACCTTTACTATAACAAGGATGAAGGCTGGGAAAATGACCGACGAACGGAAGAGGCTTATGTATCGCTGCAACCAGGTCCGTCTATAGCATTAGATGTGGGCAAAAAAGTCTTAAAATGGGGCAAGGGATATGCCTGGAACCCGGTAGCCTTTTTCAGTCGCCCGAAAGATATAGAAGATCCGGATGCAACCCTGGAAGGATACTATGTTGCTACCGGTGATCTGATAAAAAGTATGGGTGGCCAGCTAAAGACCATAGCCTTAACGCCTGTAATTCTTCCTGTATCGAAACATGTCAATGATGAGTGGAGTACGGAAAGGGAGATTGTCTGGGGAAGTAAAATTTATTTCTTCACTTTCGATACAGATTTGGACGTTATGTTCCTGCTTGGAGAAGAAGTTTATGACCGTTACGGATTCGACTTTTCTAAAAACCTTTCTCCTAATTTTGAGGTCCATGGTGAAGCAGCTGTTGTTCTGGATTATGTTAAATATATCGCTGATCAAGCAGGTAACCTCATAGAAGAAAAAGATGATGTATTAAATTTTCTTCTTGGCATGCGCTATCTGACAAAGAGTGACACAACTTTTATTTTCGAATATTACAGGAACGGCCAGGGTTACACCAAAGATGAAATGACAGATTACTTCACCCTGATTGAAGACGGATATCAGGAGTACATTAGCAGCGGAAGCATGGCTAAGCTTGCCACAAGCAGGAAATATGGAAGTCAATTCTATAACAAACAGACAGTAATGAGAGATTATTTTTACTTAAAGGTGACTCAAAAAGAGCCCTTTGACATTTTATATTTCACTCCTTCTATGGCCTGTATCTACAATATAAATGATAAAAGCGCATCAATCACGCCTCAGATAACATATACCCCCATAACCAACCTTGAACTTGACCTTAAGGCTACATTCCTTTTGGGAAAAGATTATACTGAATATGGAGAAAAATTAAACGACTACAAAATTTATGCATCGGTGAAGTACTATTTCTAGCAAAGCTTTGCCGTTACGCGGGGCAACCGATTTATATCCTCATACGATACCATTTTATGAATTTGAACCGCCAAAAACACTTCCCTTCCCTGCCCCGTTCCGGATCGGTACGGGGAGGACGGGCCTGTTAAAACATGTTTAAAATTAATTCCCGGCCATCATGGCATCTATATCGTCCTTAACCTCACCAATTGGTTTGATATCAAATTTTTCTACCAGAACCTTAAGGACATTTTGAGACACAAAGGCTGGCAATGTTGGCCCCAAGCGGATTCCTTTAACTCCAAGGAAAAGAAGAGCAAGAAGTACTGCAACGGCCTTTTGTTCATACCATGCTATATCATAGGAAATAGGAAGATCGTTAATATCTTCAAGTCCAAAAACTTCTTTCAATTTTAGGGCAATAACTGCAAGAGAATATGAATCATTGCACTGGCCTGCATCAAGTATTCTGGGAATTCCACTAATATCGCCGAGATCAAGCTTGTTGTAGCGGTATTTTGCACAACCGGCAGTCAAAATAACCGTATCGCCCGGGAGTTGCTCAGCAACTTCAGTATAGTAACTTCGAGTCTTTTGACGACCATCACAGCCAGCCATTACAACAAAACGTTTGATTGCGCCAGATTTTACTGCATCCACAACCTTATCCGCCAGTGCCAAAACCTGATTGTGGGCAAATCCTCCAACAATTTTACCGGTTTCAATTTCAACAGGTGAATCACACTTTTTTGCCAGTTCGATAATCTCTGAAAAATCTTTTGTGCCACCTTCTTTTCTGTCCGGGATATGTTTTACACCTGGATATCCAGTCATTCCAGTTGTAAAGATCCTTTCTTGATAGGTATTATCCTTTTTTATCGGGATAATACAATTCGTAGTCATCAGGATCGGACCATTGAAGGATTCGAATTCCTTGTTCTGCTGCCACCAGGAACTGCCGTAATTTCCAACAAAATGATCATATTTCTTGAACGCCGGGTAGTAATTTGCGGGAAGCATTTCGCCGTGGGTGTAAATATCCACTCCAGTGCCTTCAGTTTGTTTAAGAAGTTCTTCCATATCCTTGAGGTCGTGGCCACTGATAAGAATCCCCGGATTGTTACGAACACCAATATTAACCTCTGATATTTCAGGATTTCCATAGGCAGATGTGTTTGCCTTATCAAGGAGAGCCATTGTATTCACTGCAACCTCGCCTGCTTTCATCACGAGCCCTACCATCTCATCTATAGACAGGTCTTTTGTAGTAGAAGCCAGTGCTTCCATTATAAACTCATAAATATCATTTTGCTCATGTCCTAAGATTGCCGCATGATCTGCATAAGCAGCAACACCTTT
>JAUXBD010000184.1 GCA_030619585.1 Desulfobacteraceae bacterium | reverse complement strand
CCGGAATGACGATTCGCAATTAATTGCCTGATTTTTTAATGAAAATATGTCAAGATATAAAATCCGAAAACTCAAGTACATAAATGGAACATCTTTATGCGTAACAAAAAAATATTTTGGTACATACTTGGCGTTGCATCTGTTCTTGCTGCTTTGCTTTTTATACAAAATGCCCCCCTTCGCTTATTCACAAGCACCCTTTGGGCACCGGACACACATCCCAAGTATAACGACAAAATAATAGTTGTTGAGATGGGCTCAAACGATTCATGGCCGATACTGTCAAAAAGCATTGGAAGTTTTCTCCAAGAACATGCTTTGGCAAGCATTATTATTATTCCATTTCGCCAGGTGACTTTGTCAAAAATTGATTGCCATAATCCAAAGGCTGTTATCCTGGGTGGATATCTTCAATCCTTGGATTCTTACATGGATGACGAGATGACCGGTCTTTTCGATTTTTTAAATAAAACCAGTACACCGGTCCTTGGCATATGCGGTGGCCTGCAGTTTATTGGTAAGGCTTTTGGTTCTCAAATAGTTACCCTTGAAAATATGGAAAAAGGGTTTGTTGATGTTTCAATTAAAAGCCAGGACCCTATACTTAAAGATTTGCCAAATCCAATTAAAGTGTTTAACTGGCATAAAAATCAGATAGATACTCTTCCTTACGGTTTTTTGCTTCTGGGCACCAACAATTCTTGCAGGATACAAATAATGAAGCTTAATAAAAAGGTGCTCTACGGTGTCCAGTTTCACCCTGAATTCTCATCAGCAAAGCATCCAGATGGAATAAAATTGATGAAAAACTTTCTAAAAATGGCACACATTTCACTGAAAATCCAATAATATCGGTAGCGTTTTTCCGGGTTGCCCTCACGAACAGATTAAGGGGCGTTTGTGTATAGGCATATAAATTCCTATTTAAACCCCAAAAGTATGTTTCATGGCTTTAGGACTGTCGCTATTTTCGGAAAATATTGTATTATTTTTTTCTTGACACACCACATGGTGTATGTTTGACTAAAATTTCCCGGTCAGAAAAAACATGCCAATGCTATCTGTACTGTCTGCGTGGCGGCCCGTTCCCGGGGTTGGCAAGAGCTTCTATTATCTTTAAATCATCTTCTTTAAAAGGAGTACGGTCAAATGGGCCAAAAAGGAAAAATTTTGATCACAGACGAAGGCAAATTTGATTTAGGCTCCTACCAATGGGATGATCACCGGTTTTCAGACATATTAATCAAGGAAAACCCTATTGATACAAACCAGGCAATGGATATCAGTAAATTTATGCGTGAAGCCATATCAAAAATGGAACTTCACACCATTACAATACCTATCATAGAAAAAATGATAGAGGCAAAATTGATGGAGTACGGGCTTAAAAAGACTTCACCCCTGAAACTTGACAAATCCTTCTTTGTAAAAAACAACATACCTCTTTCAGAAAATGCAAAAACAGTACTTGAAAGGCGCTATCTTAAAAAGAACGGCAAAGGCATTATCACGGAGGCTCCTGAGCAGATGTTCCAAAGGGTTGCCCATCATATTGCAAAAGCGGAAAAAAATTATGGGGCACCAAATCAAGCAAAAAATATAGAGAAAAAATTTTACGGGTTGATGACCGAGTTTAAGTTCCTCCCCAACTCCCCCACATTGATGAATGCAGGACGCAAACTCGGACAACTTGCAGCCTGTTTTGTCCTTCCGGTTGCAGATGATATGGGGGAAATCTTTAAAACTTTAAAAGATGCAGCCCTGATCCATAAGTCCGGTGGCGGCACCGGATTCTCTTTTACCCGCCTGCGGCCAAAAAACAGCAGAGTTGGAACAACCGGCGGAGTTGCATCTGGCCCTGTTTCCTTTATGAAAATCTTTAATACAGCCACTGAGCAGGTCAAGCAGGGAGGCACCAGGCGTGGCGCCAATATGGCAATATTAAATGTGGACCACCCTGATATAATGGATTTTATACACTCAAAAGATGACCCCAGGGAATTAAACAATTTCAACATCTCTGTGGGTGTCACCCAAACTTTTATGCAGGCGGTTAAAGATAACACCGATTATGATCTGATTAATCCCGGGACCGGCAAGAAAGTAGGCAAGTTAAACGCCAACAAAGTTTACAGGGGACTGGTAGAACAGGCCTGGAAAAAAGGGGACCCGGGAATCATATTTTTAGACAGAATCAACCAGGACAACCCCACACCCTCTTTGGGCACAATAGAGAGCACAAACCCATGCGGAGAGCAACCTCTTCTTCCCATGGAATCATGCAACCTGGGGTCTATAAATCTTTCCAAATTTGTCTGTAAAAAAGGTGACGAACATGCAATCGATTATGAAGATCTAAAAGACACCGTTCACATGGCAGTTCGCTTTCTTGACAACACCATTGACATGTCAAAATTCCCACTTCCTGAGATTGAAAACATGGTCATGGGAAATCGCAAGATTGGCCTTGGTGTCATGGGGTTTGCAGATATGCTGTTCAAATTGAAAATTCCATACAACACTGAGAAAGCACTTGAAACAGCAGAAAGTGTAATGGGTTTTATTCAAAAAGAGTCCCACAAAGCATCTCAGGCCCTGGCAAAAGATCGCGGGGTTTTCAAAAACTTTAATAAAAGTTATTTTAAAGATAAAAAAGACTCTGACTATAGAAACGCAACGGTAACAACTATCGCCCCCACAGGCACTTTAAGCATAATTGCAGACTGTTCAAGCGGTATTGAACCCCTGTTTGCCTTAAGCTTTATAAGACGGGTAATGGACGATGATGAACTTCTGACAGTGAATCCATGCTTTGAGAAAATCGCAAAGGAAAAAGGGTTTTACAGCCCGGAACTGATGAAGACCATTGCTGAAACAGGCAGTATCAAAGATATGAAAAAGATACCAAAAAATGTAAGGGATGTTTTTATTACAGCACATGATGTGTCTCCTGAATGGCATATACGCATGCAGGCAGCATTCCAGAAACACACCGACAATGCTGTTTCAAAAACAGTAAACCTGCCGCAGGATGCAACTGTTGATGATGTTCTTGAGGTTTATAACCTCTCATATGAGTTGGGCTGTAAAGGAGTGACAATTTACAGGGACGGCAGCAGGGAGAACCAGGTTCTTTCAACATCCAACAATGAGACCGCGGAAGACGGTTTTATGTCCGTGGTAAGGGATCGCCCGGAAACTCTGGAAGGTTTCACAACAAGGATGAAAACAGGTTTGGGCCAGCTTTATGTGCATGTAACTGAATATAAAGGACGTCCATTTGAAGTTTTTGCAACCATTGGCAAATCGGGAAAATCAACCACCGCCAAAACTGAGGCCATAGGCAGGCTAATATCCCTTGCCTTACGCTCCGGCGTAATGGTCGACAATATCGTTAAACAGGTAAAGGGCATTAGTGGAGAACATGCTGTATTTCAAAACGGAGAACTTGTTCTTTCCATACCCGATGCAATAGGGCGTGTGCTTGAAGAAAGATATCTGAAAGACTCCAAAGGGAATCGCATGGCAGGAAATACTTTGGCAGGAAATACCTGCCCGGAATGCGGCCAGTTGATAAGCTTTGAAGAGGGCTGTATGACCTGTCACTCCTGTGGCTTTACAAAGTGCGGATAGAGGTCACTCCTTTTTTCTTCCATCAGCCTTTTTTTTCTTCCATTAGATGGATATTTAATTTGTTAACGCCCCGCAATATATGGGCAACACCCAGGCCAAGGATAAAGTCCAATGAGTGCTCTATCTGTTGCTATTTAATCTATTTTTTAAAACACCAGAGCATTTGAAGGTGACCACCCTGCGTTTGTCCAGCATCATATCTTGCCCTGTAGCAGGATTTCTGCCCTTGCGTTGAGACTTATCTCTAACGCAAAATTTACCAAAACCTGAAACCATGACATCATCACCATCTTCCAGTGATCGTTTAATAATTTCGAGCAGGATCTCAATAGCTTCGGTTGACTGACTTCTTGGGAAACCAAGCTGGTTATAAATCGATTCAACTATTTCGGATTTTGTTAAAGCCATACGTATTATATCTCCATATAGTGGTTAAATTTCTCTGTCTTCTATAAGCGTATACCGATTTTTAGTGAAAACTACTTTTATATTCAAATTTTGTCAAGATAATATTGGGTTAACTGCATTTGAAAATTTAATTGGAGTTATTTTAGCCCTCTTTTCTGCCTGTTTAGAAACTCAAGTTGAAGTGCGATAACACGTGATTTTTCCATATGGAATCCTAGTGATTGGGCTGTTTTTATCGGCTGCCGGTAGATCTGTTCAATCTCAAGCAAACGGCCTGCGTCAAAGTCAAGTTTCATGCTGGGGCTATATGAAGCCATATTTGCTGTTGCCTCAAGCATTATCTCCATAAAACTATCATCTATGAAGTAGCCGCACCTGGTTGCCCCTGTGATCACCTCAACCATTATCTCACGCACGAGTGTCTGCGCATCATTATCTTCCATGAGTTCTTCGGTAGTGCTGTTTAAAACCACGGATAAGCCGTTAAAAGGCATGTTCCATACAAGTTTTTCCCACCAGGTTTGAAAGCTCGCTATCGGAAATCCCCATTTTGAGTTGGCGGTTCAGTGTTTCCTTTG
>JAUXBD010000179.1 GCA_030619585.1 Desulfobacteraceae bacterium | reverse complement strand
CCTGCCATCCGATCTTATTTTGGATAGCCTTGATGCAACATCTTTAATAGCCTCATTCCAGGATATACGTTGGAATTTACCATCACCACGTGCACCTACCCGTTTCATGGGATATTTTATGCGGGTTGGGCCGTAGAGGAGTTGGGCGCCTGAGAGCCCCAGAAGGCAGATCCCGCCATCGTTCACAGGGTGGCCCTTCATGCCCTCGATTTTCACAACACGATCTCCAACCTTGCGGACTGTTATTCCGCATTTTCCAGGACAAAGTGTGCAAACGGAATTTTCATGGGTAACCTTTCCCCCGTCGGGGACAGGGGTCCATGGCCAGTTTTGTGTCCATATGGAGCTGTCATCAATCAATTTCCAGGGTATTGGCGATAGAACGACTCCAGCACCTATGCCTGCGGCGGTTCCTGCTCCAAGTGACAGGAATTTTCTTCTGTCTATCTTCATAAATTCTTCCCCTTTAAACTAAAAAAAGAAGGAACTGATTTTTAATTAAAAAAAATTATCAATAGGGCGATTTATTTGTGGCAAACAAAACACCCCTCTTTTTCTGTCTGGATACTTGCGCCCTTGCCTTTTTCAGCTTCATGGCATTTTGCACAGTCATCCATCTTCATTCTTTCATATGTATTTTTCTTCAATGTCAGCATGTTTGCAATGCTTCTTCCCCATATATCCCGGCTGTAACCGGTAATTATGTTTTCTTCATAATCTCTAAGATTTTTGGTATTACCCATATTACCGTGGCAGGTCTCACAAGTCATCTGGGCCATCTTAACATGTGCTGCGTGTGAAAAGAATACACAGTCCGGTTGTTTTGAGTATATATTCCAGGGGACCTCTCTTCCCTTGTACAGGTAGTTTTCAATAAAGTCCTTCTCGTGATCAGTGTCTCCCTGTACTTCATTATGGCATTGGACACACTGGGCAAGACCGGGAGCTCCTGAAAAACTTCCATCTTCATGAAAAAAGTGGCAGCTTTCACACTCATTATCAACAAGCTCTAAGTGCCTAACATGGTTAAAGTCTATTGGTTGCTTTTTCTTGGAGTATAAAAGGGTGGGGAAAACTATCCATCCTATAATAAGGCTTGATACGAAACCTATAATGAAAAAGAGGAAAACAAGTCCATTGCTGCCATTGCTTATTACAATGTCTCCGGAACTGTCATTATCTTTGGATTGCGCTTGGTCTGCATTGTCGGCAGAATCTTCGAAAACGTCTTTAGGCTTGTCATCTGGTGTACTCATGGAAACTCCGTGACCTCAATGGTTGGTGATTTCGCTAATATTGCACTTATGTTTTATCCTATGATTTTTGCCCGGGCCGCGTCCTTATTATTATATTAACCTTACAGCCCTGTACAAAGATCTCCTTATTTAAAGGAAAAGATTTTTCTACAATGCAAAAAATCTTTTGTCAAGAAATAATCATGCTGCGTAAGGGCAACAAAAAGTGGATAATGTGCAGGCTTTTCAGTTAGATGATTCTGTATCTATGTGACATTTGCAAGTTTTGTGGCAATTTTTTTCACCTGGTTTTCCATTTCCAACTTATTTTTATTGGCAGTACCGGACACCAAGACTTGTGTGTGTTTTTCATCTCTGCTCACATGTATGCAAAGGGACTTGTGCGACATAAAAAATGTTATGTAACACCCTAAAATCATAATAATAAACCCTGCATATACAATAGGCACTCCAGGATCACTCGTTATCTGGAGACCCGTGTAATATCTTTGTTCAAAATCGGTTACAGAGACAATAACACCTGATTTTTTTTCGTTTTTTTCGTTTCGCTCAAAATCCTTGATTGCAACAACCACTTTCCCCCCCCTCATCTTATCAAAACCCGGAAAACGTAGGGGAATTATTATGTCTATTGGGGTGCCCTCTTGAGGGGTTATCCTTCCTTTATAGGCCGCCTCATCAAACTGCTGGCCTCTGAAGTCAAATGAATTAACAAAATCGGTAAGAACAAATTTTCCCCCTCCTTCAGGAATATCGATGGGTTCGTTTAATTTTGCTTTTTTTGTGTAAACCATTCCGGTTTTGGCATTTGTTAAGCTAATTGAAATTTCTTCGGATTTGTCGATTCCTGATTTGGTTGTCTGAAACATGTCCAATGTTTTTGATCTCATTGGAGAGTTTGCATCGAATTTAGGAAACGGAAAAGGGATCACAACATCTATGCGGGTGTTGTCATTTAAAACAATTAAACCTGTAAACGCTGAACCAATATTGCGGCCCATTAATTTGTATGATTTATGAAAATCCTGAATAATGAATTTACCTAAATTCTCAGGTAGTTTAAATGCTTTTCCAAGGGTGCCGTTTTCCTCGTAAACCTTTCCTGTTTTTTGGATTGTAAACTTTACATTTATATCTTTTGGCGTGTCAGGCCCGTAGCTGGACTGGAAAACATTGATCCCTTTATAGCGTAGGGGGTCATTTACGATAATATCTTTATTAATAATTGTTTCGTCGTTCTCTATGACAGAAAGACTTGATTTGAACTGTTTTGGTGTTCCGGATTCGTAAAAGGTCACATCAAAGTCATTGCATTTTAACGTAAAGCCAAGGTCTTGTATCCTCTGGGAATTTCTTAGCTCAATGCTGTTTATTGTTTTGCCTTCTCTGATATTGGCATATCCGGCAAAACCCCAAAATGATCCAACCATACTGCCGATTAAAAGAAGAATTATGCTTAAGTGTACAAAATATACTCCTATCCTGGTCCATCGTCCTTTTTCGGCAAAAAGAGAAAAGCCGTTTTCCTCTTTTTCAACCCTGTGGTATCCAAATCTCTTTGATACAATCTTCTCATAGGATTGTTCCAGGTTCTCAGGGTGTGTGTTTACAGTAAACTCCTGCCTTTTTTTAAGCTTTTTAAACCGTGTTAAATTAAACTTGGGATTTTTAACAAATATAATTTTCCAGGAAGATTTGAGGCGGTTTATTGAACAGATCACTATATTTAATGTAAGTATTACAATCAGGGCTCTAAACCATCCTGAGTGATACATATCGAAGACATTAAAGATGTCAAATACTCTGTACAAAGCTTCTCCGTACTTGGCTTTATACAATGCCGGATCTCCATTCTGAGGTACCACCGTTCCGATGATTGATGTAACCGCCAGAGTCAAAAGTACTACAACAGAGAGTTTTACGGCTGAAAAAAAATCCCATAAACTGTTTGAGAGACTAATTGAGGTCTGATTTTTATTCATATGTTCATGTCCTTGATTTGCATCAAAATAATTTTCATTGTGAATAACAGATGGATTGGTTTGAAGCAACTGTTTTTCTATATATATTATGTATTCTAATAGCCTCATTTCCAAGTATTTGGGCTTGGTATTCGGTTATGACTCTTGAGATATCAATATCAAACACTTGGCGTGTTTTAAAAAGAATTGAAGCAGCAGGCTTTTAGTTCGTCTGTGTTCACATTGTCACATTCAGGGCAGCGGGGAATTACATTGGCGGGCGCATATATACTCTTTTTTATTTTATCACTTGTGAGGTAACAGCTTTCGCAGAATATCTCATTACATTCAGAACATTTTATAAGCGCCTCTTTTTCCCTGTTGCATCGTGGACATTTTTTAAAATCTGCTGTGTCCCTGGGTTTTAACGCAGTTCCGTTTTTTAATTTTTCAACAGCAAATAGTGCCGCGCCAATTGCGCCTGCCAGTTGGGGGTCAAAGGGCGGGTCTTGGATGGAGGTTCCCAGCCTTAATTCAATTGCACTGACCAATCCGCTGTTCTTTGAGCAGCCGCCTGAAAATGCCAGCTTCTCTTTCAGACCGCCTATTATTTTAACCATTCCGCATATCCGTGATGCCACAGAATCATTAATCCCGGCAATAACATTTTTAAAATCGTTACCTTCGTTTACAAGAGAGATCACTTCGCTTTCAGCAAATACGCTGCACTGGCTGGAAATTAGATAAGGGATTTTGCCCTGGTTTTCAGACGCAGCTATATCTTCTACTTGAAGGCCCAGGGCTATAGCCATTGCTTCAAAAAATTTTCCGGTTCCGGCTGCGCACCTGTCATTCATCTTGAATTCTCGAACGCGTCCGGTTTTTGTAACAGCTATCATTTTGCTGTCCTGACCGCCCACATCAATCAAAGTTCTGGTGTCAGGCAGCATATGGTGAACACCTTTTGCATGACAGGCAATTTCAGAAACAGTTTCATCTGCAAACAGCACTCTTAGTCTGCCATGTCCCATACCCACAACATATTCCAGATCATCAATCGAAGAGAGGCCTGCCTGTCTTATTGCCCTTTCCATGGCATTGCGGGATGTCTTTTCAGGATCAACGGTAGCACCGGTAATATGACCTGCAATAACATCTCCATCTTTCATAACCACAGCTTTGATCGTTGTGGAACCAATATCACAGCCGCCGACAATCATTATTATCAATCTCTTTTCAGTATCTCATGGTTGCTGTACTGAAACTTATAAAAACCATGCGCCAGACATTTCCATAATACCTTCAGGCCAAGAGATATCAACCTTTTCCCTTATCAAATCCCTTATCCATCTACTTATAGATGTGAGGATCAATCGGCAAAAACAGCCCTGTTTTTTGCCCAGTTTCGAAGGGCTGTCATTTTATCTGACATAACTACGGATAGGGGTTTGGTGCCGGTTATCTCTTT
>JAUXBD010000221.1 GCA_030619585.1 Desulfobacteraceae bacterium | reverse complement strand
CGTGGCAAATGCCATAGGGGCAGCCCTTGCAAGAACAACATGCGAAGTCACCCTGTTTGCAGACACCGAGCAGAAAGTTGCTATCGCTCCTGAAGAAAAATTCTACGAAAAAATTGATATGACCTTTTCTAAAAAGGATGCAATTGAAAAGGCCTATGATCTTCTAGAAAAAAAAGCCCTTAGCAACGGGGCCGGCAAAGAAGACCTGGAAATGGAAATCCTGGAAGAACTGGAGTTCAACATGGTTAGAGGGTTCTACACAACCGGGAAAAATATCCGTGTTAAAGCGCAGGTTAAACCAGGACTGATTCACGATTACGAACCTATAGTGAAAAGTCTGTCGTCAGAGATTTCAAGGCTAAAACCGACTTATGGCAGCCTTATTACGAATCTTCTTAGGCCTTGGTATTAGTTGGGTTCGTTGGGTTGGTTAAATCGGTTTAATTGGTTATATTAGTTGAATTGGTTGGATTAGTTAAAATAAGGAGATGTTCCATTTTAAACCAACTTAACCAATTTAACCAGTAAAACCAATAAAACTTTCTTTATGGAACAAAGGAAATGTTAAAAGCTAAACATAAAACAGGATTGGTATTTTTTCCTGCATTTGACTGGGCAATAGACCCTACACATCCTGAAAGGGAGGAGCGTCTTCTCTACACACAGGACCAGGTGGTAGAAGATGGAATCTTTGACATTGAAGGTATAGAAGAGTTTAAGCCCGATCCTGTCACAGATGATGACGTCAAGCGAATCCATTTTTGTGCTCCGGATGTCCGCAGTGTAATGACGGAATCCCATTTCATAAGTGCAGGCGGCGCGAAAACAATTGGCAAGGCTGTTTGTGAAAGAAAAGTTGAGAAAGGTTTTGCCCTGGTACGACCGCCAGGTCACCATGCCATGCGGGTTGTACATGGTGCAAGGGGGTTTTGCAATGTAAATATAGAAGCAATCATGATAGAATACCTGCGCAAGACTTACAACATTGGCAAAGTGGCAATAGTTGACACAGACTGCCATCATGGCGACGGTACCCAGGATATTTACTGGCATGATCCTGATACTCTCTTTATATCAATACATCAGGACGGCAGGACCCTATACCCGGGATCAGGCTTTTCAAATGAACTGGGAGGCCCCAATGCAATAGGAAAAACAATCAACATCCCGCTTCCCCCCAATACTTCTGAAGAGGGCTTCATCTATGCTATAAAAAATATCGTCCTTCCCATACTTGAAGATTTCAAACCTGATATCATTGTCAACTCAGCAGGTCAGGACAATCATTATTCCGACCCAATAACAAACATGAACTTTTCAGCCCAGGGGTATGCAGATCTTACATCACTTTTAAATGCTGATATTGCGGTACTTGAAGGTGGATATTCCATTGAGGGCGCCCTACCCTATGTAAATTTGGGCATAATTCTTGCCATGGCAGGAATGGACTATGGAAATGTAAAAGAACCGGACTATGATCTGGACCGGATACGACAGACAAAAAATGTGACCGGCCAGATCGAAAAGGTTGGTGAAACTGTCTTAGGCTACTGGGAAAACAGACACTTGCTAAGGGACAGGTTACCTTCAGACAAAGCGTTTCTCCAACGAACACGCAGCATCTATTACGATACCGATTCAATAAGCGAGCAGCAAAATGAACAGATCCGAATTTGCGATGACTGCGGCGGCGCCCTTAGGATAGACTCTTCATCAGATATAGGCTGTCACATTCTTGCCGTGCATATACCAGTAAATGCATGTAAAGCCTGCAAGGAGACCGGATATAAATGGTATGATTCAGCCGAGCCCGGATTTGACAGGGTCTTTCTCCAGGATCGCACAGAAGATAAGTACCTCGAACAAAAAAAGTGACCAGACAAACATCCATTAAAGAAAATCTAAACTTGCGTGCCGGGATAATCCAGGCCATCCGCAGATTCTTTATTGAAAACGGTTATCTTGAAGTTGAAACCCCCTTAAGGATTCCCGCTCCTGCTCCTGAAGCATTTATCGATGCTCAAGATTCCGGTAGTTGGTTCCTGCAAACCTCACCGGAACTATGCATGAAAAGGCTTCTATCAGCAGGATTCCCCCGCATATTTCAGATCTGCAAATGTTTCAGGGCAAAGGAAAGGGGCGACAAACATTTACCTGAATTTACAATCCTTGAGTGGTACTCTGCCAATAAAACCTATGTTGATCTTATGGAGCAGTGTGAAGACCTGGTCCGGTTTGTAGCTGCCGGAATAGGATCTGAGGATTTGATTGTCTTTCAGGGTAATAATGTAGATCTTAAAAAACCATGGGACAGGATAACTGTTTTTGAAGCCTTTGAAGAATACTCCCCTGTATCTTTGGAAAAAGCGCTCCTGGAAGACAGTTTTGACGAAATAATAGCCTGTGAAATTGAGCCTAACCTGGGAATGAAAAAACCTGTTTTCCTGTATGACTACCCGGCATCGAAAAGCGCCCTTGCCAGACTTAAAAACCAGGACAATTCACTTGCTCAAAGGTGCGAGCTCTACATGGCCGGTCTTGAGCTTTCCAATGGTTTTACGGAACTCACAGATCCTCTTGAACAAAGAAAGCGGTTTGAACAGGAACTTTCCCATCGAAAATCCGAAGGAAGCATTGTATACCCCATGCCCGAAAAATTTCTCACCGATCTTAAAGTCATGCCTGATGCAGCAGGCATCGCCTTTGGCATCGACAGGCTTATAATGCTGTTTGCAGACTCACCTTTGATTGACAATGTGATAGCATTTACTCCGGAAGATCTGTGAGATCTGAAAACTTCACAGATTTCTACCCGACTTGCGGTTTGTGATATGTAATGATTATTTTTTTTGGATAATTGCAAGATATCTGTAATCTGAAGGTACCCGCCTGTTCGTTTGGGATTTCAAAAAGCTATATGGAATATGCTGGCAATACTAAATAATGCCTGAACGGTAACTGTCTTTTTCGCCAAGTTAAACCCTAATGTTGCATAAAAAATATAACAAAATGTGGGAAAAGACCATAAACAATACATTTACGACTAACATGGTTAGATCCCAGGAATTCACAATCGGTGATATCCAGAAATTGAAAAAAATTGCCATATTTTTTACCCTACGGGAAAGCCTGTGATATTCCATTTCCTGCGTTATCAAGGGATCGCGGTAAGTTACTACAGCTTCACCCTTGATGCCTTGGAACTGAAACATCACAGACTTTTGCAACAACAGGGTAAATTGTGTAAAAGATGTACTAATTGTGAAATCCTTTTCACACTTTGGACAGGTTTTTTGGGGGTAGAAATAACATTAGTATCTCTAATAAAATGAAATTTAAGGTGATATTGGTATTTGTAAGAAATGGCACTTCTTTTGCATTATGGAATAAGACGGAAGACGGATCGTAATGAATCAGCAATGGTTTAACCGAATAGCGGATATGTTTTGGACTTTAGCTAAGACCGACATCTCGCCTTGAATTGAAGGGAGTTAACATAGAACTGGGAAGAAGTGGAATGCCGGTTAAATCATCATCGACGGTAACTACCCCCCTAAGGAGAAAAGTGACCATGGAAGAAAGCAGGATAAAAGAAATAGAAGAAAAACTGCAGCAATTGATTGTTTTGGAAACCAAGTCTAAAGATGAACGCAAGCATACCAAAAGTAAATCCAACGGTGCCAAGGTAATCCGTCGCCGCAAAGGCACACCAGACTTAAAAGTCGTATAAACCATACTCCCAATATGCTGACCGGTTTTTCAGGGCTGACTTTCGAAATGGAAGACTCCGATATTCCCCTTGAACTCAAGTCAGTAAAAACTGTATCAAAAGTGTATTTTCTATTATGCATATATTCAGGCTAAATGTGATAAAGTTAGTTAACCGACCTGTCTTTACTCGTCTGTCTTTTTGATAATATCATCAACAGTTTCACCCATCCCGACTATGACACCGCTGCAAACATCCAGGCCGCTTTTTTTGCTGTGTGAATGGTATTTAACTCAGTCAAACCCCAGCCTGCTTCATATGGGATCTATGAAATTATCGTATGCTTAAACTGATTTCAGAGAAAACGTCGAAGGCTTATTAGAATGTTT
>JAUXBD010000078.1 GCA_030619585.1 Desulfobacteraceae bacterium | reverse complement strand
CATGTTTGCCGTCCGGATGTTGTTTGAAATATTTGTTATATGATAAAATCTTTTTGTCATAATCAAACTGTTCAATGTTTTTTAATCGTTCGTAGTCACTATCGTCAACTAATCCCGGAATATCATCGATTTTTCTTTTAACCGCGCTGGTGTGCAGACCATCGGGATGCCTGGCAAGATATCGTCTGTAAATACCCGTGGCCTTATCTAAATAATCTTCATCAATTTTAAGATTGATGACACCTGTCGTAGCGTCTTTAAAATCACGATTATCAATATCTTTTAGTACTTTTTCTAATTTTTCTTCTGCCTTTGGTATAAATATGCCTAAATCATGTGTGTCTATGTAATCACGTAGCAGTTTTTCCTTTTGCTCCAGTTTGCTTGCAGCTCCTACCTCTGCCATTACTTTATCAAGCTCTTTTTTCTGAATCATAGGAGATATTATCTGAAACCATGTTATTAATCCGATGGTTAATAGGGCAATTGTTGCAACCAATATTACAGCTACGGTAAATAGCTTTTTTGTCCCTTTTCCAACCGGGCCGGCAAACGTTTTTTTACTCTTGACAGACTTTTTGTCAGGTTTTGTTGAAGTTGCAGGAGCTTTTGTTGCAGGTGCTTCAAGATTTATTGCGAATGTTGCACCCGATTTTGACTCGGGTTTTGTACCTGGTGTCTGTTTTTCCATTACCAGCTGAGGTTCTTCTGATTTACCGAAAAGCGGCGGAGGCTGTGCAGGGGTTGTAGACGAAGGCGTTGTATGAGATTTCTGTTTTTTATCGGCGTCAGATTTCTCATCTCTTATTTTAGCCCCTTCCATTAATATGTTCATAAGGGGCATATGAATCTTTTTTTCCGTTCTGTTGACTTTCTCTTCAATTTCTATTGAGCTTTCCTCCCAGCTAATTATCTCATAAGCTGCCTGCTCATCTTCCATATCACCCATTTCAGCTGCAATCAATTCGCCTTTCAGCATATAGAGGTGTCCTACCTTGTCACCGGCCACAACCTTCAAAGTGCAGGTTGTGTTTTCCATTTCAGACATCTGCAGGAAAGCAGAAAGACTGATCCCGTGAATCTGTCCACCGACTTTTGCGTCCATTAATTAAATTGTCCTTTTTGCTATTATCATGATTAATGAGCGAGTCTGATCCATTTATCTCATCAAGAATAATCGATTGTGAATTTTTTTCATTATATGTATATAGTTAGATTTCATATATGTCAATTTCTGCGTTGCTTTTTGGACCAATTTTTTACCAGGATAACATTTATTGAAGATAATTATCAAAAACAATCTTAATATTACAGGCATACCGGAAGAGTTTGTGCAGATTCTCATGGCAAAACTCAGGTTCCCAAATCCAAAATGGATAGAAAATCAAAGGATGGGGCGTTGGAATCAAGGAATCCCAAAAGAGCTGAAGTTTTACAAAAAAGCAGGTGACGGTGGGCTTGTAATTCCCAGGGGATATATACGGCAGCTGATCTACCTGGCCAGAAGAGATAAGATACAATATGAACTTGTTGACAAGCGGCGTATCCTTGCCGATGTTGAATTTACATTTTCAGGGCAGTTGAAGCATTTTCAGCAACAAGCATCTTTAGCTATGCTGGCAAAAGAGTTTGGGATTTTAAATGCTGCAACAGGAGCTGGGAAAACCGTAATAGCCCTTTATATGATTGCACAACGAAGACAGCCGTCTGTCATTGTGGTTCATACAAAAGAGCTTGCATCACAGTGGACTGACCGTATATCAACATTTCTAAATATTCATAGTGAACAGGTGGGGTTTATAGGAGGAGGCAAGCTTACAATAGGAGACCAAATTACTGTTGCCATGGTTCAGTCTCTTTACAAGTGTGCAGATGATGTTGCTGAAAAGACAGGCTTTATGGTGGTTGACGAGTGTCACAGATGCCCGAGCAGAACCTTTACCGAAGCTGTGAGCGCCTTTGACTCAAAATATATGCTTGGCCTTTCAGCAACTCCGTTTCGAAGAGACAAGTTGTCAAAACTAATTTTCTGGTACCTGGGTGATGTTCACCACGAGATGGATAAAAATCGTTTAATAAGCAAAGGGCATATACTGAAAGCTGAGGTGGTTTTCCGGAAAACCGACTTTAAGCCCTATTATGATCCTGTTAGCCAGTACAGTAAAATGCTTTCCGAACTTACGGCTGATACCCAAAGAAACCTCCTTATAGCAACAGATGTGGCCAATGAGGCCAAGAAAAGCGAAGGAATATGCCTTGTTCTTTCCGACAGGAAAGCTCATTGTGAGAACCTGCACGCACTTTTAAAGTTCAAATTCAATATGGCAGCAGATTTTTTAACCGGGGATCTATCCGTAAGTGAGAGACAAATTGTCTTAGACAGGTTAAACAACCACGAGATTAAGATACTTGTCGCAACTGGCCAATTAATAGGTGAGGGGTTTGATTGTAAATATCTATCGACTCTTTTTTTTGCCACGCCCATACGGTTCAGCGGCCGTGTACTCCAGTATCTGGGAAGGATATTAAGACCAGCTGCAGACAAAAGCCGGGCAAGAGTTTTTGATTATGTTGATGTCAATGTGGATGTTTTAACAGCCGCTGCAAGGGCAAGACAAAAGGTGTATGAAGGGCAGGGTGGATAGCGAAGGGCAGAAGGGCAGAAGATGAGAGGTTTATAAGATAAGAAGATGAGAAACGGCAAATGCTGGGATTGAAAGACAAGAAATTAAGAAGATCAGAAGATTAGAAGTTGAGGGAAGTGAAAAAAGAATAAAAAAATAGCCGCAAAAAGACGCAAGAGGCGCAGGACATGAAAGGCAAGAAATTAAGAGAGTAAATCTGATCTTCTCAACTTCTATCTTTTGACAACAGTGCTGCCTTGGGGTATGAAGATTTTTCCAACATGGAAAATTCGAATAAATAAAAATTTAAGGGAAAGTTGAAATGAATATCCATAAAATAGAAGCAAGAGACTTGCCTGATCTTTGGTTTCAGGCAGTAAACGATGTCTTAGACCATGGACGAAGGTTTAAGATAGACCGCGGGTCCTATGCAGGACAAACGCGTCTTGAGTATGATTATTTTACCGGCTATGTAAAATATCCTGGGACACAACCTCTTCTGCCTGATATCCCAGCTTCATGCGGTATCCCAAATCCTGTTGAACATGAATATATTTACGGCGGCAAAGGGTATGACAGGTCATATATGGAATATTTAATGACTCCACACAAAGAGGTCGGAGAATCTTATACATACGGTGAAAGGCTTACAAAAGTTCCCATAACATCCGGTAAACTTAAATGGTGGGAGGAGGGGAATTCCGAGATAATAGATAAAAGGGAGATAGACGGAAATGTTGTATTTGAGGAAGAAGGTAACCTTTATCTAAACCAGATAGAGTGGATAATACAGACGTATAAAAAATACGGGGAGCGCAACAACCAGATGGTACTCCAGGTTGCCCACCCATCAGACCTTACGCTGGTTGATCCCCCATGTCTGCGCTCCATCGATACCAGGGTGCAGGATGGAAAACTTATCTTTTTTGTCTATTTTCGTTCATGGGACCTATGGGGCGGACTGCCGGCAAATCTGGCAGGAATACAGAATTTAAAAGAGTATATGGCAGGAGAGATAGGTATTGATGACGGGGAGATGGTAGTTGAAAGCAAGGGGCTTCATCTTTACGGTTATGCAGAGGATCTTGCCAAGTTGAGGTGTCTCAAAGAGTGATAGAGGCTTGCTCAAACCTCCAACCTCAAGCGAAGCGATCCTCCAACTGCTCCTAATACCTGGAATCAGCATAATCAACCCAGCCGCCTTCATCCACAAGGGAGCGGTCAAATTCTGATATGGAAAATGGCACTTTCTCCTCAAGGTTGTTTGCAGTGACTGTAAACACCTCTTTTATAAGGTCTGTTTCAATGTTTGTTTCCTTGTCTGCAAAAAGGCTGAATATATGGTTAATAGCCTGAGAAGGCAGTTCTACGGCCATCATTCCGCAGTTAAACATATTCTGCCTGAATATCCTGGCAAAGCTCTGTGCTATCACCATATTGATACTGTTCACCTCAAGCGCCCATGGCGCATGCTCCCTTGATGAACCGCACCCGAAATTGGCCCTTGTTACAATTATGTTTTTGCCCTTGATATCTTTTGATCCCGAAAAGCTCTCCAGCTTAAGATCCTCCAGAAGATAGGGTTTTAAGGCATGTTTTGATATCTCGGTCAGGTATTTTGCAGGAATTATTTCATCTGTGTTTATATCCGACCTGTCTAAAAAGAGAATTTCTCCGCTGAATGTCTTCATTTTGTCACCTTTGGCTTATACATATCCGAATTGGTGATATGGCCTGCTATTGCACTTGCCGCAGCTGTAGCCGGACTCATGAGGTGGACCATGCCGCCCTTGCCCATGCGGCCGTTAAAATTTCTGTTTGTTGTTGACGCGCACACCTCATCCTGGGCAAGTACGCCGTTACTCATGCCAAGGCACGCCCCGCATGTGGGGTTTGTAACGCAAAAACCGGCGTCCATAAATATTTTTATTAATCCCTCTTTAAGGGCTGTGTCAAAAACTTTTGGTGTTGCCGGTGATACAATGCCCCTCACGGAATCGCTTATCTTTCTTCCTTCAAGTACTTTGGCTGCTACTCTTAAATCTTCAATTCTGCCGTTGGTGCAGGAACCAATGTAAACTTGATCTATTTTAGCACTATCCATCTGGCTAACCGCTTTTATCTGATCAGGTTTAAACCCGAATGTCACCATTGGCGCAAGATCGCTGATATCATGTTCTATTAGATTGTCATATTGAGCATCGCTATCTGAGACAAACTTTGAAAACTCCTTTAGGGCCTCATCTTTTGTTTTGAAATCCCCTTTAAGAAAGTTCCACAGATATTCAACAGTGGTCATATCAGGATAGCAGACACCGCAAGTGGCGCCCGCCTCAACCGCCATGTTGCAAATGGTCATCCTCTCTTCCATGCTCATGTAGTCAACAACAGGTCCTACAAACTCTATTATTTTATTGGTTGCCCCGCTTACACCTATTTTGCCGATAATAGAAAGAATCACATCCTTGGCATAAACACCTTCAGCCATCCGGCCCTTAATGATTATTTTAATGCTTTTTGGATATTTAAATGCACATACCCCTTTAAGTATTCCCACCTCAAGGTCAGTTGTGCCGACACCTGCTGCAAATGCGCCAAAAGCGCCGTGAGTACATGTGTGTGAATCCCCCATTATCACTGTGAATCCGGGTCGCACAAATCCCTTTTCAGGAAATAGAGCATGGCACACACCGTTTCGCCCTATGTCGAAAAAATCCTTGATTTCGTGCCTTTTCGCCCACTCCCTTAAAACCTTACCCTGTGTTGCCGTTTTTGAATCCTTTGCGGGTGTTACATGGTCTATAACCACCTTTATTTTTTCAGGATCAAAAACCCTGTCTTTGTTACGCATTATAAGATCATTGATTGCCACAGGGGTTGTAATTTCATGGCAGAAAACAGCATCCAGCTTTATTACATGGGTATCTTCCGATGGATTATCAACATGGTGTAAATCAAAGATTTTTTCCGTAATGGTTTTTCCCATTGTACCTCCCTCTTAAAATCCGAATATCTAAGAAGTATATAAAGATCAATAATGTATGTGTCAAAAGTTTTTAGCCCTCATCTCTCATGAAAAACATCAAAAATGGAAGAAGTTTGACAAATATTCTGTATATCCGTATAGTTCCCAGAAAATGAGTTTTAGGGTCGAGAAAGAAATAACTTGGAATTTTTTCATTATAATAAAGTCTGTGATGCAATAAAAGATAAACGAACTTGTATGGAATAAAAATGCTATAAAAAAGGGGTCACCATATGTATAAAAATTTTTTTGACTTTAAGGAAAGGCCGTTTAAACTTGTGCCTAATCCTGCCTATCTTTTTTTGAGCAAGTGTCACGAAGAGGCGCTTGCTCATCTCTCATATGCCATGGGACAGGGAGATGGTTTTGTAGAGATAACAGGAGAAGTGGGAACAGGCAAGACAACCCTTTGCAGGGTTTTTCTTGAGAACCTGAAAGAGGATACAGTGGCGGCTTATATATTTAATCCGAAACTGGACTCAATACAGCTTTTAAAGACTATCAATGACGAATATCAGATCGACTCAAAGAGCAACAATACCAAAGATCTCATAGACACTCTAAACCTTTTTCTTATGGAAAAAAAGGCCCAGGGGAAAAAGGTTATCCTGGTTATCGATGAAGCCCAGAATTTGACAAAGGATGTCCTGGAACAGTTAAGACTCCTGTCAAACCTTGAAACAGCAACAAGCAAACTTTTGCAAATTATTATGGTCGGGCAGCCGGAACTTGGAGATATGCTTGACTCATATGAATTAAGACAGCTGGGACAAAGAATCACACTTAGCTGTCATATTACCCCCATGACAAAAAAAGAAACAGGGGAATATATCCGGCATCGTATAGGTATTGCATCAAAAAAGCCCAGCGTAAAATTCACCTTAAGTGGTTTAAGAGCCATTTATAAATATTCCAGAGGCGTGCCTCGACTCATCAATATCGCCTGTGACAGGGCTCTTCTTACGGCATTTGTAACAGGTCATCATAAGATATCTGGAAAGATAGCAAGAGATGCAATTGACGAACTTTTGGGCAGGCGGGACCTGAAACGCCGTATTATACAAAGTGGGGCTGTCCCTGTTTTAGCCGCATCTGTTTTATCCATTG
>JAUXBD010000037.1 GCA_030619585.1 Desulfobacteraceae bacterium | reverse complement strand
GAGAGAAAGCAACAATACTATTGTTAGGAAGAAATACGACTTTATGGGGATGAACATGGCGGCAGCGTAACAGTTGTTACCGTTGGAGATGATGAGTCTGAAGAGGTTTTAAGAAGGGAGATGGCCATGGGTGCGGAAAAAGGCCTTCTTCTAAATGACGATGCATTTGAGGGCTCTGATGGAAAGGGTATTGCAACTATTTTAAAGGCTGCTGTTGAAAACGGTAATTATGACCTTATCATGACCGGCGCCCAGGCAGATGACGGAGCAGCCCAGGTTGGCGGCATGCTGGCGGCAATGCTGGATTATCCTTATGCATCTCTTATTAACAGCATTGATGTTATTGATGATAAAAAGCTTAAAGTGGGTCGTGAAATTGAAGGGGGAAATTCGGAGATGAACGAGATCGATCTTCCCTGTGTACTTTCGATTCAGACAGGAATTAATGAGCCCCGTTATGTAGGTATAAGAGGTATCCGGAAAGTCGCTTCTGTTGAGATCCCTGCAATGGGTGCATCTGACCTTGGTGTCTCTTCGGATTCTGTCGGCGCGTCAGCAGCAAAGGCTAAAAAACTTGATTATTTTATGCCGGAACTTGGTGAAGGCGCTGAGATGCTGGAAGGCGATACTGAAGAGATAATTTCAAAACTTATTGAAATGTTGAAAGCCAAAGGAGGACTTAAATAATGGCCCAGATTTTTGCATATATTACACACAAGGATGGGGTTGCGGATGACTCGGCCTTGGAGCTTGTTGAAGCTGCCAAGAAGATCGATTCAGGAGCAAAGGTTACTGCAGTTGTAACAGGATCGGGCATTGATGCCGTATGTAACGATATAGCCGCTTCTTACGGCGAGGTGTGGAAGATCGATAATGAAGCTCTCTCATATCCCAATGCCGAAGTTGTGAGAAAAGCGCTTATTAATATCCTGCCGGCAGACTGCATATTTTTGGTCCCCCACGACACATTTGGAATGGACCTTTCACCAGGCCTATCCATTAAAATCGATTCTTCATTTGTTCCCGATGTGGTGGATTTTGAGGGTATTGACGGATCAGACCTCAAGACAGTAAGACAGGAATATGGCGGGCAGGCCAGTACCCATGTGAATTGCGATATCTCAGCAGGGGCTGTTATCAATGTTCGCCCTGGTGCATTTGTTCCTGATGAGAGTAAAAGCGCCGGAGGGTCTGTGGTGGATAAATCAGGGGATATGGGAGATGTCACAGCAGGACGGCGTTTCCTTGAAATGGTTGAAGCAGAGGCCGGTGATGTTGATATTACAAAGTCTGAAATTCTTGTGTCTGTTGGACGAGGAATTGAGGATGAAGACAATATCGAGATTGCACAGGAACTTGCAGATGCAATGGGCGCGGATGTTTCATGTTCACGGCCCATTGTGGATCAGAAGTGGCTGGAAAAATCCCGCCAGGTGGGTACATCAGGGCAGACCGTAAAACCCAAAGTCTACATGGCCATGGGTATAAGCGGATCATTCCAGCATATGGGCGGTATAAAAGGGGCTCCCTTTATCGTTGCAGTAAACAAGAATCCCAAAGCTCCCATATTCCAGCTTGCAGATGTGGGTATTGTGACAGATATCCTTGAATTTATGCCTGATCTTACAGATGCAATAAAAGAGATGTAGAAGAGGAAATACAAATGTGATCTAAAGTGATCCCGCTAAGGAACTGACTCACTTTAGTTCAATCTTTAATAAAGCCGGCTATCTTGAAGTGTTCAAGATAGCCGGCTTTTTTTTTGGAATTAACCGGTGTTGGATAATTGTGGCTTAACACTTGCCTTGCAGGTGTTTCTTGGGAACTTAAATATTTTTGTCTAAAGGCATTTTCCAGGTCTCTGGCATTAGGAGCTGGACTTACCATAAAAGAACCTTCGCCGTAAAAACAACCGTCTGAAGAGATAACATGAAAGTGTGGATGAAATTCCAAAAAATCACCAAACGACTGCATGGCAGCAACAACACCGGGTTCTGCGTCTTCATATGGCACAGTATGTTTAAGATACGCAGATAATACTTTCCAGACGCACAGGCTGAGTTTTTTAAGAAGATTCCGGTCATACAGAAAATATATTTTCAGCCTTTTTGGAATGCTGAACACCCAATGCCGGTGGGGAACCGCTTTCAGTACATTTTCACATAACTTCTCTCCGAAAACGATCACTCTTTTTTGATGACAGGCGGGGCAAAAATGTCGCCTTTTACAAGAAAATGGCAACAAATATCACAGAATTTTTTATTATCATCAATGATAAGGATGTTTGCCATAATTTTACTCTTATGGTGGATAGTTTTAACCTAATGATTTTATGTGTGATATCAAAACGTTAATATCTGTTGTATATAATTTAATGCACAGTTAACCAGCCCTTTTTCTTTATACGTATTCGCTGTAATCAACTCCACGGAATTTTCCGGTTTTCTCATTCCAATCATTTTCATCCATTGGAGGCGTTACCTGGTCTTCAGGAGCTTTTCGGATTAATTCTATTGCATCAGTCGGGCATGTTGAAACACAAAGTCCGCAACCAATACATTTTTTAAGATTCACAGAGAAAATATCATTTTCATTGTCTATAGCATTGACCTGGCATCTTTCATCGCTGCATACACCGCAGGCAGAGCATTTTTCTTCGTCGATCTTTGCATAATAATGGGTATTAAGTGCGTCATTAATTCCAAATTTATTTATTGTTTTTAAGGCGGCACAGCAACAGCCACAACAGTTACAAATAGCGTAATGACCATTTACAACGTTGGTAGTAATATGAACCAAACCGGCTTCTTCAGCTTTTTGTAAAATTTCGTACATCTCCTCTTTTGAAACCGCTCGTCCCCAGAAAAAATCATCAAAAAATCCTTCAATAGGCGCAAGGGCAAAGCATACTTCGGATGGCTTGTCACATTTCCTTCCAATTAAGGCTTTTTCTTTTTTGCAAATGCATTCACCCACAGCGTATGATAGATTGTTTTCAATTAATGCTGAAACCTGTTCGTAGTGTAAAGACTCCTGTTTCTCAGTGATTTCTTTTTCAATGGGAATCACTTGCAAAAGATTGGGGCGGTTTTTTAATAATTTAGGCATGAAGAGCTCATTATATTTATAACACATCTCGGCTAATTCTTTATCCATACGGTCGAATAAAAGCTCATAGATTCCGATTACCCAGGGCTGAAGCCGATAAACAGTTATTCCACCAAGATCAGCCCCCATAATAAGGCCAAGCCCCACCATTTCATCCAATTGATCCTTTAAACCGTCTAAAGTACGTCCTGTTCGTTCTGATATTTGTTCATCGGTTTCAAATGAAAGTTTCAGGTCACAGAAAAGATCAGCCTGTTCCTGAGTAAACAGCTTTTTCAATATTCTTATCTCGAGACCGTCTTCGGTTTTTGGAAATCCGCTTGGAAGTGTGTCTAAAATAGTTGCGAGTTTGTCGTAAATTGAATCGTTCATAGATTTCTCCTAAAGAAAAAAAAGATAAGAATTCGCTTTTTGGTTAGTGGTGTATACAGAAAACGGAGTTGTATGTCAATATAACTTTTGCACATGATGTTGTGGTAGAGCTAAAATCAGGAAAAGGGTTAACTTGTACAAGATAAATAATGTGGAGGTGTATGTGGAAAAAAAGTGATAAAAAGGGAAAAAACAGGTAAAACTTGTAGAATTAAGGCACACCTGTCCTGTTGACTATCAAAGCGGCAGATTGATGGGGAAGGAATTATTGAGACCAGTAATCTGTTTCAGAGATTTGCGATAATGAATTATCATAAAAAAGTTCAGAGATATGTTCGACCTTTTTGGCAGGCGGGAAAAAACACCTGGCCTTGAGCTGTAATTCTTCTTTTTACCCGTTTTTCAAAAGAGGTTGTCATGTCCTTTCCAATCTGTTGTAGGCCCATTGGATCAGGTCCTTGGTGGTGTCCCATGAGATGCATTCATCGGTTATGGAAACCCCGTATTTAAGGCAGCTTGCGTCGCCTGGAATTTTCTGGTTTCCTTCGCATAAATTGCTTTCGAGCATCAGGCCGATGATGCCTTTGTTCCCTTCAAGTCGTTGATCCAGAGCGCTTTTGAATACAAAAGACTGCCCCTTGTGACGTTGTCCGGAATTGTCGTGGGAGCAATCAATCACAATCGCATTCAAAAGGTTCTTTGCCTTGAGTTTATCCTGGGCCTTTCCAATTGAGATGGGATCATAATTGGGGTGGGTGCCGCCGCGAAGCACCATATGGCCAAAGGAATTTCCTGTCGTGCTGACCACCGATGACCTTCCTTGTGGATCGATGCCGAGAAAATGTTGGGGAGCGTTTGCCGCCGTCATGGCATTGATAGCTGAATCCAGGCTGCCGTCCGTACTGTTTTTAAACCCAACCGGCATGGACAGACCGCTGGCAAGTTCCCGGTGGGTCTGGGATTCTGTTGTCCGCGCCCCAATGGCCACCCAGGTCAACAATCCGGCAATATACTGGGGCGTGATGGGATCAAGGATTTCCGTGGCCATGGGAAGCCCCATCTCATTGATCTTGATGAGAAGCTGCCTGGCTTTTTTAAGCCCCGCATCAATGTTATAGGATGAATCAAGGAAAGGATCGTTGATCAACCCTTTCCATCCAATAGTGGTTCTTGGTTTTTCAAAGTAGCCCCGCATGACGAGGTTGATCCGGTCTTTGACCTCGTTTCGGAGCGATTTTAGGTTATGTGCGTACTCAAGGGCTGCATCAGTGTCATGAATGGAGCAGGGGCCGGTGATGACCAGCAGCCTTTCGTCTTTTTGCAGCAGGATGTTTTCAATGTCCCTGCGGCCTTTCAGAACGGTTTTAATTGCATCATCGGTTGCCACAAGCTCTTCTTTGATCCTGGTAGGCGAAATAAGGCGTTTAAATGATTTTACGTTTACATCATAGGTCTGTTTCATGTCATCTTCCTTTGCCCGGGGGCAGCTCAAAAACCTGTGGCTAAAAACAAAAAAAGCCGCAGGCTTTGGCTGCCTGCGGCTTTTTTTATTAAAACTTAAACTTCAGTGCAAAACAGGCAGACCCGTATAAAAATAATACGTAAAATAAAAATAAAGTTTGTCTGTCATGCAAAAATCCATCTTTCGCTCCCTTTTGTCGGTCAGCTTAATCATATAAATATGGGCAAGTCAAGGGATTTAAAAAATCAATTGTGAGACAATCAGACCTTATACCGGCCGATCATTTCATTGAGCCCCTGGGCCACCGTTTCGGCGACTTCAGACGTCTGGTTTACCTGGCTATTCATGTTCTCAACCCCTGAAGCGGCATGGGCAACATTGTTTGAAATCTCCTGGGTGGTTGCCGATTGTTCTTCAATAGACGAGGCAACCGTGTTTACGATATCATTGATTTCATTAATGACCTGGACAATGGCCTCAATGCCCCCGACTGACTCCGCGGTGGTGGCTTAGACACTTACGATCCGGTCGTTTATTATATAATAAGCTATGCCCCATAATATTCAATTATAGGCTCTCTTTTGATAAGTTCGATGGATAATGCAGATGATGCGGCTGCCTGGGGGAATATTTCGTTTAGATTTCTTATATGACGGAGGTGGTCGGCAGTTCTTAAAATAAGCCGGGCAACATCGCCTTCTGATATCCCTGAATCTTTAACCACCTTTTCCCATGGCTGGCCTTTCGCCCAGTTGTATATAGTGCAAGCAGGTGTAAGGCATAGAGGCCTTACATTAAATCCGCGTGAAGTCATTTTCTTTGCAAAGGGCCGCAGCCTTTTTTTTATGTTAAGAAAAACCGATAAGAGCTTTTTAGGGATAAGATCGCTGTTTAGGCCCTCATCATTTGCTTCCCTGTCATTTACAAAGGAAGCCATGATTGCAGCAATAAGCGTGGGGTCGGATTCCGGGATGACTCCAAGCCTGAAAGCTTCGGCGACAATAAGGGGTTGATCGATTCTCAGTTTTGACGCCCATCTGCCGTCGCTTGTCAGTTTGTCCTTTTTGGAAACATAACCGTTTTCTTTTAGGAAGTTAAGGTGTTGCAGAAAGTCCCTCCAAAGATACCTGTGATCATTTTGTAAAAGAAGCTGGGATCTGTTTTCTTTTTTCTCATTGAGGTAGGCAGCAAAACATTTTTCTAAAAGTTCTTCAATCTGAACCGGGCTATGGGATAAAAGAAGATTTAAAACCATGGAAAAATTTATCCTGATCTGGCTTGTCACATCAGCAGGAGATGCGTTTATAAGCTTTGATATCAGCTTTATATCCATGAACCTGCCTGGAAGAAGCATTGCAAATCCAATGTTGTCCATCCCCCTTCTTCCCGACCTTCCGGTCATCTGATGAAATTCAGTGGGGCTTAAGGGAAGAAACTCAACGCCGTTGAAACGGTCGGAGTTGAGAATTACAACTGTCCTTGCAGGGAAATTTACGCCGGCGGCAACTGTTGAGGTGGCAAACACTGCATTGAGCAAGCCCTCTTTCATCAGTGTCTCCACAACTGTTTTCCAGGCAGGAAGCTGCCCGCTGTGGTGGGCGCCAACGCCCAAATGTTCCAGTTGCCACAGCTGTTTGTGTTTGGCAAGAAGCGGGCTTTGCCCGATAAGCTCATGGATCTTTTTGCTAAGCCTTATTTTCCGGTCCGGATCATTTGCCAGACACTCTTGGGTGCACAGATTTAAGGCATTGTCGCAGTCCCTGCGCGATTTTAAAAAAAATATTGCTGGCATGAGATTATATTTTCTTAACACACGTATAACGTCTCCCATTGGAGGCAGCTTGCTGGGCGGGGCCATAGCCGGGGCATGTTTGTTGTGCATGTAGGAGACGACTTTTTTATAAATAACTGCTTTCCCTTTTTTGTCCTCAGATGAAATAAGGGGCAAAAGCGTACCTGAAGGGTGGAAAAAAAGAGGATAAAGGGGCACTGGCCGTTTATTTTCTTTAATTGTAATACACTTTTTGAAGCGTATTGATGAGAGCCATCCTGCTATCACATCTGCATTACCTATTGTTGCAGATAGCATAAGGATCGGTATCCTGGAGGGAAGGTAGATCATGATCTCCTCCCAAACCACCCCTCGGTCAACATCACCTAAAAAATGCGCTTCATCAAGTACAACCAGATCCGTATTAAGGTCTTTCCCTCGGTGCATTGCATCATATAGCTGATTACGCAGGATCTCGGTGGTTCCCACTATGATGGGCGCATCAGGGTTTTCCTTTTTGTCGCCTGTCAATATGCCAACATTGTCAGTTCCGAATATCTCTATGAAATTTGCGTAGATTGCGTTGGAGAGCGCCTTTAATGGGGTCGCATACCAGGACCTGCCCTCTTGTTGAATTGTCTTTTCAATCGCTTTTTCAGCTATCCAGGTTTTTCCAGCGCCTGTTGGTGCGGTGACAAGGCAGTCTGCTTTGCTTATTGCCGTGACAGCGTCAAGCTGGAAAGGGTCGGGTATGAACGGTTTTTTTTCAGGTATGCCGATGGTGCTGAAAATGCTTTCCAGCCTGGCATCTGCTCCCGGTTTTATTCTCAGGGGTTTTATTTTCAGTAGGTTTGTCTTTTTTTGAAAACCATGGCCAAAGCGGCTTCTTCTTGCCCGTGAGCTTTTTGACCTAACAGGATACATTTTTTGTGTCATGCTTTTATAACTTCAGGATCATCTCTTGCACGTTTATTTTTGCCTCAGATTCAACTTCATAGGGCGAGACACCGTTAAGATCAGCCTCGATTAAAGCATCATCATATGGGATAAAGCCAAGTATCTCAAAGTCTTCAAGGTGTTTATTAAGAAAATCCCTGTCCTTTTGTCCCCGAACCTTATTTCCAACAACAGCAATATTGTTCAGATTGATTTCAGAAGCAAGCTTTTTAATGCTTCTGGCTGTGTCGATGCTGCGGCGGCCGGGTTCCACAACCACCACGAGTTTGTCAACAGCCTGGGCTGTGGCCCTCCCCAGGTGCTCGATTCCCGCCTCCATATCCATAACCACCACCTCATCTCTTGCAAGCACAATATGCATTACAAGAGCCTTAAGGAGTGTGCTTTCCGGGCACAAACACCCTGAACCGCCCTTTTTTACCTTGCCGAGTCTCATCAGCTTTATGTTTTCATATTTAGCGGAAAGGGAATCAGGACGGTCGTCCACTTTGGGGTTAAGGGAAAAAAACCCGCCAATGGTTCCG
>JAUXBD010000323.1 GCA_030619585.1 Desulfobacteraceae bacterium | reverse complement strand
CAACTTTTTGTCACAAGATGTCGCAAGTTCAAATTTTTAAAAAATAGACCAACTGATTTGAAAAAAAAGATAAGAATTCGCTTTTTTTTGTTGACGGTTTATATAGGAAACGAGGTTGTATTCCAGTATTCAAGTTATGCATTGTGTAAGTCCGGTAAGAAACAGATTTTAAAAAACCTGCTTTATCAATCAAAAAGACGTTACGGCAGCTGCAGTTCCTTACAGAAGGTTTCAACAGGAAGCACTCTCACTCCGTTTTTTTTATAATCCTTTGTGCCTTCATGAACCTGGTAGAAATAAGGAATATTGGTCCGTTCCTTGAAATAAAAAATTGAGGGGTTGATATTTCTTTCACCGGTTTTACACTCCACTGCAAACAAAGGGGTGTCTTCTTTCAATACGACAAAATCTATTTCCCGTCTGTCGGTATCTCTTAGAAAACGGAGCTCCATACGGAACCCTTCTGTATCTTCGATTAAATTGCAATACTTTAAAAGATGTGAAGCTATAAAATTTTCAAACCTTGGACCTGAATCCCGAAGGAGCGACCAGTCCCACAGATAGAGTTTTTGTTCTTTTTTTACAGCCCTTACTTTCGACGGGCCATATGGCGAAATGCGAAAACAGTAGTACATCCTTTCAAATATTTTCAGCCACCGTTCAACTGTTTCATGGGCGACCTGTAGCATTTCTTTAAGATTTTTTACAGACAGCGGTGAACCCACCCGGTTTGGAAGTTCTTCTGCCAGAAGTTCAAGCAGGCTTATCTCTTTTATGGTTTCAAGTCCCCTGATATCTTCATAAATAACCCGCTGTAGTCTTTCTCTCTGCCATCGTCTCCAAAATTTTTCCTCTGCTTTTAAAAACGGTTCGGGAAAACCACCAAATTTTAATAAAATCTCAAAATCACTTTTTGCCGGATTGGAATTTAGCTCCGTAAGGGAAAACGGGTGCAAACGGTAATAGTGGTAACGTCCCTGCAGGGAATCCCCGCCTTTACTGTAATAATCCAGTCTTGCTGAACCTGTAATAATGAATGATATTTCGGTTTTGTTTGTGTCATAAAAGCCTTTCACCAGATTGCGCCATCTGGCAAATTTATGTATTTCATCCAGTACTATGCATTTTTCATTTGACGGGAGTTCTCCTTTTAGTAATGAGGACCTTACTGAAATATTATCCCAATTCATATAAGCCGGGTGGCTTTCCCCAGGCACTGGCAAAAATGTGAGGGCAAAAGTGGTTTTCCCTACCTGTCTTGGACCACCGACAAATACCATTGTGCTTTTAAGGTCATTTGCAACATGCCATTTAATATATCTTTGATAAATTTTTGTCATAGTAAAATAGATATAACACGATTTTGCTCATGAGTAAAGTATGGTGCATACTATTTTAATAACATCCTGAAAATGGGCCAATTATACCGCTTTACAAAATGATGTCCCGAAATATTAACAAACAGAGGGGTTCAGCCAACTCTTTTAATTACACCCGGTTGTGGGATACTGTTTTACAGATAAAATGATACATGATAAGTTTCATTGGCTTGATTGGTTAGATTTGTTGAACTGGTTGAAAAGTTTTATGCATCCTTAATCTTAACTAAATCAACAAATGTAACCAATGAAACTCATCTAACCGCTGTATGCCAGAGGTCTCTTATGAAAAAAACAAGAATATGTAATATTTTGAAAATAAGGTACCCTGTTTTGCAGGGAGGGATGCTCTGGCTGGCAGATGCAAACCTTGCAGCAGCAGTTTCAAATGCCGGAGCTCTTGGTGTGATAAGCCCCTATGCAGGTATGCAGATAAATGGAGATCCCATGGATAACCTTAAGTCGCAGATAGAAAAGGTTGGGGAGATGACAAAAAAGCCTTTTGGCGTTAACATACCCCTTGACCTCAGACAAAGCGGTTTGCTTCTTGATGTCTGCCTGACCCAAGGGGTCAAAATAGTTATAACTGCAGCCGGAAATCCTGCGCAATACACCAAACTTCTGCAAGGAGAGGGCGCTTTGGTTATGCATGTTGTGAGTTCTGTCAAACAGGCTAAAAAAGCTCAGGAATGTGAGGTTGATGCAATAATTGTTGAAGGGGTTGAGTCGGCAGGTCATATTGGTTTTGATGAATTGCCCCTGTTTTCATTGATTCCCCAGGTTGTTGATAACGTCCATATCCCTGTGATTGCCGCAGGTGGAATCGTGGATGTAAGAGGGGTTGTTGCCGCTTTCTCTCTTGGAGCTCAAGGCGTGCAAATGGGAACGCGTTTTGTAGCTGTTGATGAAAATATTGCGCATAAAAATTATAAAGATGCCATTATAAAAGCCCAAGACTCCGATACTGTTGTTACATCAAGAAAAGTTGTTCCCACGAGGAGTCTTAAAACTGAATTTTCCATGCGTCTTATGGAGATGGAAAGATCAGGCTCATCTGAAAAAGATATAAGTGATTTTATCGGCTATCGCAGGTCTTTTACCTGCCAGCTGGAGGGAAAACTGGACAAGGGTGAAGCATTTGCAGGCACATCAGCAGGTATGATAGATGATATAGTCCCGGCATCTGTTGTTATCCAAAGGCTGGTTGAAGGATATAGTGATGTTGTGGATAGGCTTGCAGAATCCTAATGCGTACAAACCGGAATTGAAAAGACTAATATTGAAACTCATACATACTTTCTGATGAAAAAAAACTCACAGCAAAAAGGACTCCTTTCCGGCATACGAATTCTTGACCTTGCCGATGAAAAGGCGAGTTTCGGTTCAAAGTTGATGGCTGATCTGGGCGCAAGGGTTATCAAGATCGAAAAACCGGGGGGTGATTCCTCCCGGAAAATAGGCCCTTTTATAAACAATACTCCTGATCCTGAAAATAGTCTGTCATTTCTCTACAACAATATCGGCAAGCTCGGTATAACCCTGGACAT
>JAUXBD010000213.1 GCA_030619585.1 Desulfobacteraceae bacterium | reverse complement strand
GGGGAAACCTATAGCATTACTTCGTGGGATAAAACGGAGACAAGACTATCAAAAAAAGGAGGAAATCTAAAATGTAAGTTGAGTTTCAGTGCTTATTACTTCATTTTATTAAAAAATCGCTAATGGAAGCCCTAATTAAAACTCTGACTAAAACTCTGGTGAAAATTCTGGTGAAAACTTTTTCCTATTTGCTATTTCTTTAAATTAAGATGAAAACCCCCGCAAAATTGCCGTGTTGTAAGGTCTTTAGACCAAAATCTACAAAGTGGGCGCTTTATAGCTTCTTTAGGCTTTTCTGTACGGGCAGAACCTGCTCACCAAAACCAGGGAAAGCTCCCCGTTAACATAGTGTTGAGACAAAGAACATCTTCCAATCACGCACATAGCAGGGGTTTTCAATATCAAATGCAAAAAAGTTTAAGCAGATTTGCGCTGAACTCTCTCAAAGCAAAAGTAAAATAATTTTCTTTGTTATTCATTCCAAATCTAATCTTAGAATGGAAAATTAAAAAGGCATATTAAAAAGCATGAAACTTATCACTTTACTACAACTTCAAGTGATTTTATCAGAGAGGAAGACCTTCTTGAAATTTCTTGCAATAGGTCTGAATGCTCCCTTTTCAGTTCAAGATATCCATTGGTAATGTTTAGTGCAGCTAATGTCAATATTGTAAGCTTATCCATATTTGTAGATTGTCCTTCAAGCTGCTTTTTAATACGGTCCACTTCCAGAACCAAGAGATCAGCAACTTCACCTGCATTTGATACCTCTTGTTCCGCTTTGAAAGTATAACTTTGCCCAAAGAGCTTTATTGTTATAATCTCTTCCAATGACGTATCTTCTGCCTTTTATAGATCCATCCACGTTCACGTACTGTTTTAAGATTGGGAAAAACTATTGAGCTTGGAAAGCAGGGTGTCAATTTTTAACCGGACCTCTGCTTTTTGCTCTTCAAAACGTTTCCCCTCTTTTTCTTTGCTCTGGAGTTTCTGCTCTAACCCCTCAATTTTATTTCTAAGTTCAACGTTAGTCGAATCAAGGGATCTACAAACCTCTATCAAGTTTTCAACTTTTTCTTCAATTTCCTCAAAATGTTTGAATATTCCGTTGTTATCCAAATTTGCACCCCATTCAATTTTATTTCACTATAATCCTGAATATCAATTAAAGTCAAGTCGTTTTACCTATCCTTTTTTTCATAAGTTTTTCAGCTTCTTTTAAATCATCAATACTGTTTACTCCTATTATCTCGGAAGGATCATCTCCTATCACCATACAAACTCTCTTTTTATCCCTCTTCCCCACTTCAATAATATCTGTAAGGTAGAGCTCCTTTTGTTTATTATCTGCTTTAATTTCACCAAGTGAGTATTGCAAAAACTCCTTTTGCACACAATAAACTCCGGAATTTATAATTCTAATATCCTTTTCCTCTGCTGACGCATCAGCTTCTTCAACTATCTTGGCAACACTTTGGTTATCTTCAACAACCATTCTTCCGTAACCGGTAGGATCTTCAACCTCAACTGCTAAAACCGTTATATGATTCTTTCCCTTTTCATGGCTGTCTACCAAAGCCATGATTGTGCCTGGTGTAAGAAGGGGAACATCGCCACACAAAATAACAACGTTTTCTATCTTTTCCAACAAATATGGAAGCCCGCACATTACAGCATGACCTGTTCCAAGCTGCTTTTCCTGCAATGCAAAAGAAGCATCTAACTCTTTTGATACAGTTTTTCTTACTATCTCGGCCTGGTGTCCCACCACAATAACCACATTCTCCCCTGCAATTGATGCAGCCGTTTTAGTAACATAAATTATCATGGGCTCACCAAGAATATCATGAAGGACCTTGGCCCTGTCTGATTTCATCCGGGTACCCAATCCTGCGGCAAGTATCAGCACTGCCACATTGTCTTTTACGCCTTGCATGTTAACCTCTATTTGATTTAGATATGGATAGACTAACAAAAAAAGGGTAAACCGTAACTCCCCTGTTTACCCTTTTAATAGTATTAATTTTTTGTGCTTATTGCAATAGGCTTTTATTTAAGCGCCCGTACCTTGTTGAAGGTTTTTCTGCTTAGGCTCTTAAGAACCGGTAATTTTAAGTCTGCTGATAGCCCTCATCAGGGCAATTTTTGCCCTAAAAACATCCATGCCCTCATCAACTCCGTCCAGCCTTTTCTGGGCACGATCCATTGCCGCTTTTGCCCTGTCAACATCTATGTCTCTTCTTCTTTCAGCTGATTCTGCCAGTACGGTAACCTTATCAGGAAGAGCTTCTGCAAACCCTGAGTTTATAAATACAAATCTTTCCTCGCCATTTGCATCTGTATACCGAAGCGAACCCACATTCAATGTACTCAAAAAAGGGGTATGGCCGGAAAGCACACCAAACTCTCCAAGGGTTCCCGGTGCGACAACAATCTGCGCCTCTTCGCTAACAACAGATTTCTCCGGTGTAACTATTTCTAATTTTATATTTTCAGCCATACCGTCCCTCTCTTATAATTATCCTTATTTTTTCTCTTTTGCAGCTTCGATAACTTCATCAATTCCGCCCTTCATATAGAAAGCCTTTTCAGGAACATCATCAAGCTCTCCATCACAAATTGCCTTAAACCCTTTTACGGTATCCTCTATTTTTACATACTTACCGGCCATGCCTGTAAACACCTCTGCCACATGGAACGGTTGTGACAGGAATCGCTGGATTCTACGTGCACGTTCAACAGTAACCTTGTCTTCATCGGAAAGTTCATCTACACCAAGGATGGCAATAATATCCTGTAGCTCTTTATACTTCTGAAGTATCCGCTGGACCTGGTGCGCCACCTGGTAATGTTCTTCACCGATATATGCTGCATCAAGAATACGTGAAGAGGAGTCAAGGGGGTCAACGGCAGGATAGATACCAAGCTCTGCAATCTGTCTTGAAAGAACAACTGTTCCGTCCAGGTGGGCAAACGTTGTTGCCGGTGCAGGGTCGGTAAGGTCGTCAGCAGGCACGTAAACACACTGTACAGCTGTGATTGATCCTTTATCTGTTGATGTGATGCGTTCCTGAAGTTCACCAAGGTCCACAGCCAGTGTCGGCTGATAACCTACAGCTGAAGGAATACGCCCAAGAAGGGCTGAAACCTCAGCTCCGGCCTGAGTGAAACGGAAAATGTTGTCGATAAATATAAGAACATCCTGGCCCTCTTCATCACGGTAGTACTCGGCAGCAGTAAGAGCGGAAAGAGCAACCCTGGCCCTTGCTCCTGGAGGTTCTGTCATCTGACCGTAGATAAGAGCGGCTTTTGGCAAAACACCTGAATCTTTCATCTCGTGGTAAAGGTCGTTCCCTTCACGGGTGCGCTCGCCAACGCCTGCAAATACGGAGATACCACCATGCTCACTGGCGATGTTGTTAACCATCTCCATCATGATAACTGTCTTTCCAACACCAGCTCCGCCGAACATTCCCATTTTACCGCCACGGGGAAATGGGACCAGAAGGTCTATAACCTTAACACCGGTCTCAAGAACACGGACCGTAACATCCTGTTCGGTAAACTTAGGCGCCTGCCGATGAATCGGCATCATCTTCTCCTGGCTTACAGGACCAAGGCCGTCAACAGGTTTACCAACAACATTTAAAACCCTGCCCAGGCCTGCCTCACCAACGGGCATCATAATTTGTTTTCCAGTATCCTTCACAGGCATACCGCGCACCAGGCCATCAGTAACATCCATAGCAATGGTACGAACCACATTGTCACCCAAATGCTGGGCAACCTCAACAACCAGGTTGTCCGGGTCATCGTCGATAATCGGATTTGTTATCCTTAACGCAGTAAGAATGGCCGGAAGCTTCCCGGGTTCAAACGCGACATCCACTACAGGCCCCATAACCTGCGTAATCTTACCAATATTTTCTTCCATCTATAGCCTCCTATAAAGTCGTATGCAGTATAAATTATTCAGGTATGTTCTATCCTTTAAGTGCTTCAGCGCCTCCGACGATATCCATCAATTCTGCCGTAATTGCCGACTGTCTGGCCTTATTATACATAAGCGTCAGTTCATCTACCATATCGTTACAGGCCTTGGTTGCATTATCCATGGCCATCATCCGGGCTGAATGCTCACTTGTGGATGTTTCCAAAAGGGCGCTGAAAATCTGAACGTAAACATTTCTCGGCAAAAGATCCCCAAGTAGTTCACCG
>JAUXBD010000172.1 GCA_030619585.1 Desulfobacteraceae bacterium | reverse complement strand
TTTGAGATGTTCAGTTCAACTTGATCTTTTCCCCCTTGCTCTTCTGACAGTAAAAGCAGATATGCTGCAAGGCGTCCGGGAACCTCTTTTAATGAAAGGTTTTCCACCTGTACCGTAAACTGTCGCAGCCTTTTGGATAGTACGGCAAGCATGTTTAATGACAGTGACGGGTTTCGGTAGATCAGATCTACAAAAGCATCCCGTGGAAAAAACAGCGAACTGGATTTTGCAATTGCAGAAGCACTTGCAGGAAATCTCTGGCCGGTAAAAACAGGTACCTCACCAAAAAGCTCTCCAGGACCGAATATGTGGAGAATCTGCTCCTTTCCTTCCATGGATACTTTGAAAACTTTTACTTTCCCGGTTGCCAATATATAAAAACCATCACCATCATCGCCTTCTGAAAAAATTGTCTGGCCCTTTTGGAAATGTTTTTCAACAGATATTTTCTTTACATCTTCCAGTTGATCTTCAGGAATTTCATTGAAAAGAGAGCTGCCTTCAATAATATCTGATATGGTTTTTTTCATATTTTCCTTTTTCGAGACAATATTATTTGATCCCTTTGCCGTGGAAATATATATCCCAAAAAGAGTAAAAATCAACTGTTTAAGAAGTAGATTTACATTTAATCCGATTTTTGTTGACTTAAGTAAGCCTTTTTTGATATTTCGATTGGATGAAATTCCCAAAAAAATAAGTTTTAACAGGTAGTTCTCCAGAATAGTTAAAAAACCAAAGATAGAGATATGGCTCAACACAAAAAACTTTATCAGAGAGTAAAAGTTGAAGAAGCCGTCGGACTTGAATTGGCCCATGATATAACGGAAATAAGGCCTGGAGAATTTAAAGGGCCATCCTTTCGTAAAGGACATAGGGTTGAAGAGAAAGATATTTGCCATTTACTGCGGCTTGGGAAACGACATCTCTATATTCTTAATCTTGGTGAAGGCCAGGTCCATGAAGATGATGCTGTTTTTGAGTTTGCAAACGCACTTTGCGGGCCGGGAATAGTGTTTAGCCACAAGCCCAAGGAGGGTAAGCTGCAGTTAATGGCTGAGCATGAAGGCCTTTTAAAAGTAAACGTTGAACCCCTTACCAGGTTCAATATGATACCTGAAGTGATGTGCGCTTCCATTCATAACAACACTCCTGTAACAAAAGGACAGCCCATAGCGGGCACACGTGCTATTCCACTTGTGATCGAAAGAACTACCCTTGATAAGGCAATAAATATAGTTCGTTCAGACTCTCCGGTATTTACGGTAAAAAAGTTCAAACAAGTTACGGCCAGGTTGGTTATCACCGGCAACGAGGTTTTTGAAGGTTTAATAGAAGACAGGTTTGAGGATATCGTCAGAGATAAAATTGAGTCCTTTGGTTCGACCCTTGCTGAAACAGTCGTCCTTCCTGATGATATCAACCTGATTGCCGATACCGTAAAATCTTTTTTCAACAATGGCACGGACATTATAATCACCACAGGGGGGATGTCGGTAGATCCCGATGATGTTACGAGGATAGGGATTAAAAAAGCCGGTGTAAAAGAGATATACTACAGCGCGGCTGCCCTTCCCGGAGCCATGTTTCAGCTTGCGTATAAAGACAATATCCCGATTGTGGGAATCCCGGCATGTGCCCTCCATCATAAGATAACTGTTTTTGATCTCATACTTCCCAGACTGCTTGCCGGAGAAAAGCCGGACAACAAAGACCTGGCAAGGCTTTCACATGGGGGATTCTGTAATGATTGTGCTGTCTGCCACTATCCGACCTGTTCTTTCGGCAAAACCCACTGATTTAGTGCGAAAGAAAATCTTTCATTTCCTTATAAAATATATTTGTGTATATTGCCGGTCAGATGTATTGCATTTTAATAAAGAAAAAGGGTCTACAAAATAATGAAATATAAAAGCAGCAAAAAATTCGGAAAATTTCCTTCACCCCAGGGCCTTTATGATCCGGGTCACGAGCATGATGCCTGCGGGGTTGGGTTTGTGGCAAGCATTGAAGGTGAAAAAAGCCATGACATTATCAGAAACGGAATAAAGGTAATGGAAAACCTCATGCACAGGGGAGCCATAGGAGGGGACCTGACAACCGGCGACGGGGCAGGCATTCTTTTTCAGGTTCCTGACAGGTTTTTCAGAAAAGAGTGCGAATCACTGGGCATTGATCTGCCTGACCCTGGTCTTAATGGTTCCGGTTCAAATGGGGGGCTTTATGGCGTCGGCATGTTTTTCATGCCCAGGTCAGGTGATCTGTTTGATAAATGTTCTAAAATCGTTGAAGAAAAAGTAAAAGCAGAGGGGTTGAAGTTTCTTGGCTGGAGAGATGTGCCCTTTGACAAAAACGCAATCGGCGGACAGGCTGCCAAAGAGCAACCAGTTATAATGCAGTGCTTTATTGACGGAAAAGGTCTTGCACAGTCAGCCCTTGAGATAAAGCTGTATGTGATTCGCAGGGTTATAGAAAAGAAGGTGGCCGGAATATTAGAAGAGGGTGAAAGCTTTTATATCCCGAGTCTCTCTTCACGAACAATTGTTTACAAAGGGCTTTTTACAGCGCCACAACTGGCAGGCTTTTATCCTGACTTAAGTGATTGTGATATGATCAGCGCTGTTGCGGTTGTTCACCAGCGGTACAGCACCAACACGTTTCCCGCATGGGAGCTTGCACAGCCCTTCAGATATCTTGCACATAACGGCGAGATCAACACTCTACGCGGAAATATTAACCTGATTAACTCCCGGGAGCCGTCACTTGCATCAGACCTTTTCGGCGATGACATAAAAAAACTTTTGCCTATTATTGATGAAAGGGGCAGCGATTCTTCATGCCTGGACAATTTTCTTGAACTTCTTGTGTGCGCCGGTCGCAGTCTTGCCCATGCCATGCTGATGATGGTGCCTGAAGCATGGGGGTCAAAATACCCCATGGGGCCGGACCTTAGAGGGTTTTTTGAGTATCATGCCGGATTGATGGAGCCGTGGGATGGACCGGCAGCCATTGCCTTTTCAAACGGAGATCAGGTGGGAGCGCTTCTGGACCGAAACGGGTTGCGTCCTGCACGGTATACAATCACTAAAAGCGGCCTTATTGTTTTTGCATCTGAAGTGGGGGTGCTTGATATACCTCCCAAAGAGGTGGCGGAAAAAGGAGCTTTACGGCCCGGTGAAATGATTCTGGTGGATTTTGATAAAAAACGGGTTTTAAAAAATGGAGAGATAAAAACACTGTGTGCAAGAAACCAGCCTTATCGCAGGTGGGTTGAAGAGAACAAGATCACTCTTCGCGGATTCTACGGTGACGTTAATTTGATAAAGCCTGACTTTGAATGCCTTTTATTTCGTCAGAAATTTTTTGGCTACAGCAGGGAGGATCTTCGTATGATCCTAGACCCGATGGCTGTAAACGGTCAGGAACCCATAGGCTCCATGGGCACAGATTCTCCTTTGGCGGTTTTTTCAGATAAAAGCCAGCTTCTTTATGCCTACTTTAAACAGCTTTTCGCCCAGGTCACAAATCCTCCGATAGATCCTGTCAGAGAAGAGCTCGTAATGACACTGATGACATTTATAGGCAACCCGGGCAATATACTTACGGAAATTCCACAAAACAGCCGATTGATAAAACTAAAACACCCTTTTCTTACCAATGATGATCTTGGCCTTATAAAAGATTTAAACATTGAAGGGTTCAGGGCGACCACACTTTTGATGGGGTTTCCTGCAGGAGGCTCAGGCAAGGATCTTGAAAATGCAGTTGAACAGTTATGCCACAGGGCGGAAAAAGCTATTTTACAAGGCAGCTCTCTTTTGATCTTAAGTGACAGGGTGCTGCCGGACAGCCAGGCTCCTATTCCGTCGATTCTTGCGGTATCTGCAGTAAACAGGCGTTTAGTGGCAAGGGGTCTTCGTACAAGTGCAGGCCTTATCATGGAAACGGGAGAGGCAAGGGAAGTGATGCACATGGCTCTTTTGCTTGGATATGGGGCTACAGCAATAAATCCTTACCTTGCCTTTGAGACCATCGCTGCAATGGCCATAAAAAAACAGCTGACAATGGAGATAAACGTTTCCAATGCCATAGAGCATTACATAAAGGCCCTTAGCAAAGGGCTTCTTAAGACCATGTCCAAGATGGGCATATCCACGCTTCGAAGCTATAGAAGTGCACAGGTTTTTCAGGCAATAGGTTTGAGTGAAGAGCTGGTGGAAAGGTATTTTCCCGGCACCGCATCTTCCATTGAAGGGATCGGGCTTAATGAGATCGCTTTTGAGGCTAACAAACGATACTACCATGCCCATGAAAACACCTCCGAATTCAGAGAGATCCTTGCAAGCGGAGGAAATTACCAGTATAGGGTTGACGGTGAGCGGCATCTCTGGACTTCGGAGTCCATAACTAAACTTCAGCTTGCAACAAGAAAAAATGATTACAACCTCTTTCGGCAATACGCGGAGATGATAAACAATCAGAACGAAAAACTATTCACCATCCGTGGCATGTTCAGGTTTAAAGAAACCACGCCTATTTCCATTGATGAGGTCGAACCTGTCTCTGAAATTGTCAAGCGTTTTGCAACCGGCGCCATGTCCTTTGGCTCCATCAGCAGGGAAGCACACGAGTCAATAGCTATTGCCATGAATCGCTTAAATGCCAAAAGCAACAGTGGCGAGGGCGGAGAAGATCCTGCCCGGTACATACCCCTTGAAAACGGTGACAGCCGCTCAAGCGCCATAAAGCAGGTGGCAAGCGGACGTTTTGGGGTTACCA